>JAVETN010000006.1 GCA_034006035.1 Desulforegulaceae bacterium | reverse complement strand
ATTCTTGCATTTAAAAATCCGTCAGAAATAAGCCTCGCTTCGAGAGGATTAAGACTTTTATCCAGGTCGGCAGACACTTTTTTTATTTCAATGTCAGAAATAAGCCTCGCTTCGAGAGGATTAAGACATACAAAGGATTAATAAACATTCTTGCATTTAAAAATCCGTCAGAAATAAGCCTCGCTTCGAGAGGATTAAGACTTTTATCCAGGTCGGCAGACACTTTTTTTATTTCAATGTCAGAAATAAGCCTCGCTTCGAGAGGATTAAGACTTGAACTCGAATCCTACTGTGCGTAGGACTCCGATTAGGTCAGAAATAAGCCTCGCTTCGAGAGGATTAAGACAAATTCTGTCATATTTTTTCAATCTGTAATTCATTGCCGTCAGAAATAAGCCTCGCTTCGAGAGGATTAAGACTGATTGACATTGCCTTGACAGGAGTGTTGGGGAAAGTCAGAAATAAGCCTCGCTTCGAGAGGATTAAGGCAAATAAGGCTGTGATTTCTTTCTGCTGATTCCCAAATAAAAGAGCTTCTTAAAACAGAGCATGGAAAAAGCAGAGCATGGAAAAAACAGAGCATGGAAAAAACAGAGCATGGAAAAAGCAGAGTATGGAAAAAGCAGAGTATGGAAAAAAACAGAGCTAAATTAGCACGTTATCTCTGTAAGGAGTATAATTTTTTTGACCCTGCGGGTAAAATGCCGGCAGCCGGCTGCATAAAAGCTCTGTCAACTATTGAAAAGCAGGCTGGTCTGGAAACTTTTTACAATTTCAAGCCTAAAACTAAAACTAAGAAAACAGAGAAAGTAAATCTTCGTCTGGACAAAAGTGCCTGAGCCTGAGAATGTGCCTGATACAGCAGGCAAAATAAAAAATATCAAATTAATTCCTGTAGAAACCATTGAGCAAAGGTGTATCTGGAATGAGCTAATGATAAGCGAACATCCCAGAAAAGCAGGTCACCTTGTAGGCAGACAAATAAAGTATCTCATTAGTTCAGACCATGGATGTCTTGGAGGCCTTGCTTTCAGCTCTGCTGCTTTACATGTTGAAGACAGAGATAAATGGGTTGGCTGGGATTGGCCAAAGCGTCAGACGTTACTTCATTATATTCTTAATTTAAGCAGATTTTTAATCAGGCCGTGTGTAAAATGTAAAAATCTGGCCTCCCATATTCTTGGAATGGCAGTAAGGCAATTTCCTGAAGACTTTTATAAAAAATACAATTACAGACCATTACTTCTTGAAAGCTTTGTTGATACAACAAGCCATTCAGGAACTTGCTACAAAGCTGCAAACTGGGAGCTTGTTGGAAAAACAAAAGGCCGAGGCCGTCAGGATTCATTATGCGAATTCAAAGAGACAATCAAAGATATTTATATTTACAAGCTTGATGATTTTTTCAGGGAAAAATTTGGCACAAAGGCACCTCAAGATTTACAGCCCCTGCCTATTGAATCCTTTAGTGCTGAAGATTGGGCAAAAGAGGAATTTTCAGGAGTAGATATTGGAGATAAACGCCTGGATGAAAGACTTATTCAGACTGTTGAAGAAATATACAAAAACCCCTCTGCTTCATACAGTGCATGTGTTGGAGGAGACTGGAAGAAAGTAAAAGGTTTTTACAGGTTGATTGACAAACCAGATGATTCAGCCGTTTCAGTTGAAAATATATTAAAACCTCACAGAACAAGAACAATCCAAAGGATTAAAGCTCAAAAAACCGTTTTGTGTATTCAGGATGGAACCAAAATTAATTATGATAATCTCAATAACTGCACCGGACTTGGAGAAATAGGCAAAAATCAAACAAAAGCAGTTACAAAAGGCTTTCACATGTATTCAACCATGGCAGTGACAACTGATGGACTACCTCTTGGGATATTAAGTTCAGAAATAACATCGCCAAAAATCCAAAAAATAAAAAGAACTAAAAATGAAGAAAGAAACAGTTCCATAGAAACAAAAAAAATATTTTCCTGGATAAAAGGCATCCGTGACTGCATGTCAATAAAAAAACTTACTCCTGAAACAGCTTTGGTTAATGTAATGGATAGAGAAGGAGACTTTTATGAACTTTTTGATACTCATAGAAATGAATGCATTAAAATTGATTTGCTTGTAAGAGCTGCCTTTGACAGAAAAATAAATGGAAATAATAAACTTTTTGATAAATTAAGAAATACCCCAGCATCAACTTCTATTGAAATAGAGATACCTCGTCAAAGTCAGAGATTAAGAAGAGGAACTCAAAAGGCAAAACCCAAAAAAGAAAGACGAACAGCAAAAGCATTAGTAAGTTTTGAAAAAATAAGCTTAAAACCACCGTCTTACAGCAAAAGTAAAACATCTATAGAACTTTGGGCAATACATTTAAGGGAAGAAAATCCACCTGAAAATATTGACCCTGTAGAATGGTTTTTATTGACAACAATTAATATAGAATCTACAGAAACAGCCTTGGAATGCATAAAATGGTATTGTTTGAGATGGCGTATTGAAGATTGGCATAGAGTTTTAAAATCAGGGTGTAAAATCGAAGAGCTTTCAATGAAAAAAGCAGCAAGATTAAAAAGAGCTATTGCAATAAATATTGTAGTTGCCTGGCGAATTATGCTCATGACTCTTTTGGGGAGACAAGCTCCGGAGCTTCCGCCTGAAATATTATTTTCCGATATTGAAATAAAAGTACTTCAAGGTTATGCTCAAAAAAAACTTAAAAAAACCTGTCAGCCTTGGTGAAATGGTAGTTATGGTGGGAAAACTTGGAGGATATCTGAACAGGAAAAATGATCCTCCAGTTGGACATCAACTAATTTGGAAAGGTTATAATCTTTTACAGATTATATGCGAGGGATATTCCTTGAAAGAATATCCCTGAGAAAAAAAATGTGGGTAAAGGGCAGAGCTCTGGCTTGGGAATGTAATTATTGGATTCCCACCATTTATTCTAAAATTCTTGTATAAATATGAAGAAAAACAGAATCTTTATCGTTTGGCTGTCTTATAAACAAAAGCCGGTTTGACAATAAAATTTCATTTGCAAGCCTCATTGCAAGATGTGTTTTTTCACAGCCCGGAGCTCCAGTAGTTGTAATTGCTCTGCTTTGTGAGTTTTTATCTTTTTTATTTCACCTATTGCAGAATAAAGGATTTTGAATTCATTTTCATGAATAGTTTTAAGATCTGGATGGGTTTGAAAAGAATTGTCCACCCTTGAAATTAAAAATGGGTTATTAAGTATAGAGTTCTTCAAGTTTTAAGCCTTAATTGTAAAAATAATTAAGATTAATCTAAGAGATTAGAGTTAAATTTAAAATTTGTAAAGCTGTGTGATAGGTAATTTTTTTGGGTTAGTTTCCAAGTTCCAGCAGAAAGAAAGCCAGACTCGTTTCAGACTCGCTCCCAAGCTCCTGCTAAAAATTCAACTATTTGAAATAACAAGGTTTATTTGTAGATATCCATGAGGTAACCTGGTTGACCAGCAGGCTTTTTTGTCTTTTTATTGTTTTATTCATTATCTTTTTGGTAAAAAATGCTTAAATTTTGAGATCTTTTCTTTGTGATTGAATATCTAATGTGTAATATTAAGTTTCGCTTAAGTTAATAAGTAAAACATTCAGAATAAAAGATATAAATTAAGGAAAGTTATGGAAGCAGAGATAAAAAAAGAAGGAACCTGGAAAGAGGCTTTTCTTTCTTTTTTTCATAGAAGAGTGATAACCATGTTTTTTTTTGGTTTTTCGGCTGGGCTTCCAATTTTACTGATTTTTTCTTCTCTTTCTTTATGGCTTAGGGAAGCAGGTGTTGAAAGATCTGCTGTTACTTTTTTCAGCTGGGCAGCACTTGGTTACTCTTTCAAGTTTGTTTGGGCTCCTGCTGTGGATGTTATTCCTATATTTTTTCTTTCAAAAAAACTTGGCAGAAGACGTGGGTGGATTTTTTTATCCCAGCTTATGATTGTTTCTTCCATAGTATTGATGGCATTCACTGATCCTTCGAAGGGACAATTCAATGTTTACTTAATGGCTTTTGCAGCAGTTTTGCTTGGATTTTCATCGGCCACTCAGGATATTGTAATTGATGCATACAGAATTGAAAGTGCCCATTTAAGACTTCAGGCTATGATGGCTTCCTCTTATATTTCCGGCTATAGAATAGGAATGCTCACAGCCGGAGCCGGAGCTCTTTTCATGGCTGATCTTCTTGGCTCAAGAATGGGAAGCTACAATTATAATGCATGGATGTATACTTATTTGTTTATGAGTATGTTTATGCTTGTTGGGGTGCTTACTGTTTTATTTATAAAAGAGCCTCAGTCTTATAAAGAGAAAAACTATAAATATAAATCCAATGATTATCTGGGAGCATTTCTGTCTCTTGTTTTAGGAGCAATTGGTTTTATTTCAGTATTTTATTCTACAAAACCTGTTTCTGTGTTTTTAAATCAAATTTTCAATCAATTTGTTTTATTTAAATTTTTAAGCGGATTTTTGATTGGTTTTTTAAGACTTGGGCTTTCTCTTTGTGCAGGGTTTTTTATTGCTTATATTTTAGGGAAAACAAAACTTGTAAATCAGGAAATGATAAAATACACTTATATTGAACCAATTAAAGACTTTTTTACAAGATATAGTAAAAATACAGCCATTTTTCTTTTACTTCTTATAGGACTTTATAGAATTTCAGATATTATTCTTGGAGTTGTATCAAATATTTTTTATCAAGACTTAGGGTTTACCAAAACAGAAATAGCCGGTATTGTAAAAACTTTTGGTCTTTTTATGACAATTGCAGGAGGATTTATAGGAGGAATTTTTTCTCAGAAAAAAGGAGTGATAAAAATTTTATTCTGGGGAGCTTTTTTTTCGTCGGTAACAAATCTTTTATTCATGGTTCTTGCCCACTTAGGACATAATACCTTAATGCTTTATGTGGTTATTTCTGCTGATAATCTTGCTGCTGGACTTGCTGGTGCTGCTTTTGTTGCATTTTTATCCTCCCTTACAAATATTAAGTTTACAGCTGTTCAATATGCTGTTTTCAGTTCTTTGATGACTCTTGTTCCAAAACTTTTTGGAGGATATTCTGGTTCAATTGTTGATTCTGTGGGGTATCAGATGTTTTTTTTGATTACTGCAATTATTGGAATCCCTGTACTTTTTCTTGTATTAAAAGCTGAGAAAAATTTGAAAATTAAAGAATGATATTTATCATTAAAAAATTGATTAATTATAAATAATTTAAAATTTCGGAGTATTAACCATGAAAAAACAAATAATTGTACTTGCGACTAAAAACCAGGGCAAAAAAAAAGAAATGGCAAAATTTCTTGAGGGCTATCCTGTGAAAATTATGAGTCTTGAAGACTTTGGGCCTATTCCTGAAATAATTGAAGATGGTGAATCTTTTGATGACAATGCTTATAAAAAGGCAAGTCTTACTGCAAGATATCTTGGCTTCCCGGCTATAGCTGATGATTCAGGTCTTGTTGTTCCAAGTTTAGGAGGAAAGCCTGGAGTTCATTCTTCAAGATATTCAGGTGAAGATGCCTCTGATGAAGATAACATTAAAAAACTTCTTAAGGATATGAGTGGAATTGATAAAAGAGAAGCTTATTTTGAGTGCGTTATTTCAATTGCAGTACCCATAGGTCCTGCTTTAACCTATGAGGGGAAATGTGAAGGTGTTATTTTAGAAGAGCCAAAAGGCGAAGGCGGGTTTGGGTATGATCCTGTATTTTTATTTCCTGAGCTTGGAAAAACTTTTGCAGAGCTTTCAGTTGAAGAAAAAGCAAAGGTAAGTCATAGGGGAAAAGCTCTTGAAGAAATTAAAAAAGAAATTGATAAAGTACTTGTCTGGATTGAACAAAATCTTCCAAGACAGGAGAACTTTGAATGCCAAAGATAGAAATTTTTTTTGATCTTGTTATAAAAAATAGATCTTTTAGAAGGTTTGATGAAAGTTTTGATTTAGATGAGGAATTTTTAAAAGGCCTTGTTTTTACATCCAGACACACAGCTTCAGCCGGAAATCTTCAGCCTTTGAGATATAGGCTTGTTTTTGAGAAAAAAGAAAAGGAAAAATTGTTCTCAAGTCTTTCCTGGGCAGCTTATCTTAAAGATTTTGATGGGCCCGTAAAAGGCGAAAGGCCAGGAGGATACATAGTTATTTGTAAAGAGATTTCTTTAAAAGGAAATCACTTTATGTTTGATACCGGAATATCTGCCCAGACAATTTTGCTTGATGCTGTTTCCAAAGGATATGGGGGATGCATGATTGCATCTTTTAATTTAAAAAGACTTGTAAAAGATCTTGAGATTTCACAAGGAGTGGAGCCTGTTTTAGTTATAGCCCTTGGAAAGCCCATGGAAAAATGTATAATTGAAGATGCTGAAGATTCAAAAGAAATAAAATATTATAGAGATGAAAAAAATATTCATTATGTGCCTAAGATAAAACTTGATTCTCTTTTAATCTAAAATCAGTTTTTATTTTTAATATCAGATTTAAATGGGGAAATTATGACAAAAAAAAATGCTTTGGATATTGTTGGACAAAAAATTAAAGCTCTACAAAAAAAAAGAGAATCCATTTTAAAAATGGAGCCTGAAAAAGCATTGGAAGCTATTCTTGATTATAATGAAAGTTATCCTTTGGTTCATTCTTTCCCTGAACAATCTTTATATATGCTTTTAAATGAAATTGGGTATGAAGATTTTCTCCCGGTTTTATCAATAGCAAATAAAAAACAATGGGAATATATTGTAGATCTTGAAATCTGGGAAAAGGATGAAGTAGATATTACCAAGGCTTCTTTCTGGCTGGGAGTCCTCCATATGACAGATCCTCAAAGACTGGCTGACTGGCTTTTAGATGATCAGGAAGATTTTCTAACTTATTTTTTAAGAAACAGGATTGATGTGGTTATCCGTGAACACGACGAAGATCCTTCCATAATTCCAGCTGATTTTATGACATTTGATGATGTGATTTATTTCAAGGTTTTAGATTCAAAAGAGGACAAAAACCTTCCAATAAATATTAAAAGCCTGGTAACTGATATTCTTGGAAGAATAGCAGACAGATCTTATAGGGACTTTCAATCAATTATATTTATTTCAGCAGGAGTTATAAATGCTGAACATTTAGAGCATCTTTTCAAGTTTAGAAATGCAAGGCTTGAGGAAAAAGGTATCCTGCCTTTTTATGAGGCTATTGAAATTTTTGCCCCTATAGATTTAAAAAATATAAAGAAAAGATCTGAAAATAAAAACTTAAATCCCGCTGTTTTTTTTGATGACCAGGGAAACATCAATTCCAATGCGGTTATGGATATTTTTTCTGTAAATAATTATTTTCTTGATTCAGATGATTTTTCTCTTGAATTTGTTTCCTTATGCAATAGGGTGATTTCAGGTGAACATAAAAAAATAAGAACAAGAAAAGAGCTTTCAGATCTTGTAAAAAGAGTATCTGGAATTTTAAGGATTGGTGCTCAAAGTCTTGGTGAACTTGATGAAAAAACAAGTGAAAAACAATTTTTGGAACTTGCCTTTGAATCATATTATACCGAAGATATTTTCAAGGCAGGAAACACTCTTATAAGAAATTTAAGGGAAAAAGTTTTAGGCTGGCAAAGAAATTCCTTTGTTCTTAACAATTCATTTGACTTGAGTTTTATTGGCGAAAAATGGTTTGGGATAGTAGGGGGGATTGCTGCTTGGCCATCTGTTTATTTTGATAATTATCAAAGCTCATCCAATATATATAAAGAGTTTTCATCTATAGATGAGGTGAAAAATTCAGAGAAAGAAATAGAAAAGCTTATTGCTGTTGATGATCTTTTAGGACTCCTTGAAATTAAGGAAATAAAAGCAGACACTCTTTTTATAAACTGGCAGAATTTTATTCTTACTTTATGGGCAAGGGACTGGCTCCACCTTAAAGAAAATGTTTTTGAACCAATTAAAGTAAAAAATTTTAAAGAATTTTATCAGTGGCTTTGGGTTGAAGATAGTGGAATAAGAACTCCGGGGAAAGAAAAAAAGCAGGACTTTTTAAATTGGCTTGTAAGAGTTGCTGAAATTAATTATGAATCTCTTCTTAAAAGACTTGGTCCTTTGTTTGATGAATTGTTTGAGCTTGTTGAAGAAGAGCTTGGAAATGTGGATCTGGAAAACATTGATCCTAAATATATTTCTCTTTTTATCCTTTGTTGATAGCCGCCTGCTTTTTTAAATTATTTTTCTATGTCAGTTAAAATATCCTCAATTACTTTTCCGGAATCACCAAAAAGAGTGATATTTGCCACAGTGTTTGTAAGGGGAGTTGATTGGGGATTTATTTCAATTACAAAAGCTCCTGATGTTTTTGCAATCACAGGAATTGAGGATGCAGGCTGAACAACAGCTGAGGTTCCTGCAACAATAACAACTTCACATTGAGAAGCAAGAATATTTGCCCTTTCAAGGGCGTCAAGAGGAATACTTTCCCCAAAAAATACACAATCAGGTCTTAAAATTCCACCACAGCTTTTACACTTTGGGGGAAGAGATGATAGGTCAAGGCTTTCAAGATTTATTTTTTCAAAACACTCCATACAATAAAACTTGGCAAAGCTTCCATGGAATTCAATTACATCGGTGTTTCCTGCTTTTTGATGGAGGCCGTCAATGTTTTGGGTTATTATTGAATTTAAATATCCTTTTTTTTCGAGTTTATAAAAGCCTGAGTGGGCAGAGCTTGGCTTTGCCTTTATAAGTGTGTTTTTCATATCTTTTAAAAAAACTTCCCACACATCTTTTGGGTTTTTAAGAAAATAATTTATTTCAGCATATTTCATGGGGTCATATTTTTCCCATAACGAACCTTTTCCTCTAAAAGGAGGAATCCCGCTTTCAATAGAAATTCCTGCTCCTGTAAGTGCTATTGTAAGTTTTGATTTTTTTATTTTAGAGGCGGCTTGTTTTATAAGGTTTTTCATTTATAACTCCCATTATTGTTTTTTCATAATTAGGTTTTTTTAAAAATTTGGTTCTTAAAGTTCTATTTCCATCCCTGCAAAGATCCCAACTACTTCTATCCCTGTTCCTTTTAGGATACTTTTAACTGATTCAACCAGATTATCAATATCATTGTCTGTTTTGTCCTGGTTGTGATGAAAAAGCCCAAGCTTTTTTACTTTGGCAAGCTTTGCAAGCTCTGCAACCTGACTTACACTTGAATGTCCCCATTCTTTTCTTTTAAGATAGTCTTTGTCTGTATATTCGCAATCGTGAATTAAAAGGTCACAGTTTTTTGAAAAATCAGCATACTCTTCCAGTGTTTTTCCATTTTCATGAAGATGGCCAAGTTCATTGTCTGTTAGAAAAACAAAGGTTTTATTGTTTTCCCTAAATTTATATCCACACCCGGAATTGGGGTGACTTAAGTTTATGGGTTCAATTTTTATTGTGTCTATTTTAAACCCGCCGGGGCAACCGTCTTCATATGTAATAGTTGCCTTAATGTCTGTATACTTGATTGGAAAGTTTGGAGGTGACATTACCCTTGTCATCATTTCTTCAGCATATTTACCTGGGTGGGGGCATCTGATAATATTTAGTTTTGTTTTAGAAAGAAAAAGAGGTTTAAAAAAAGGAAATCCCATTAAGTGATCCCAGTGAGCGTGGGTAAAAAGAATATTAAATGAAGAATTTTTTTCAGATATAAGCTTGTTTCCCAGCTGCCTTATTCCTGTGCCAGCATCAATTATTATGATTTCATTGTTACGGCTTCTTATTTCCATACATGTTGTATCACCGCCGTATTTTAAAAAATCTTTTCCTGAAACAGGTATAGACCCCCTAGCACCCCAGCATTTTATAAACATTTATGACCTTCCTGAGATTTTTTCTAATCAACAATGAAAAGGAAAATAATATTCAATTACTTTTGCCTTAAACAATTACGATTGTCAACTTTTCACATATAATTTCTAGGTGAATGGCATAGAGTTTAAATTTAATTTTTCAATTTAAGGATCTTTAAATAATTATTGTTTATTTAATGGATAAATCGGAAAAATTAAACTTTTATATAAGAGTTTTAGTTAATTTGGGTGTAGAGTTTTACTATAGTTAAAGGATAGTTGAGTAAAATATCTCAGTTTTTCAAAGGGTTAATTGGGATTAAGAATTTAAATATGATTATCTTGGTAGTACACTGTGTTATTTTGTTGAATTATGTTTACATTCATGAGATAGTAAACTTATGCATACAAGGTACAGGAGCAGATTCAGTAAATCCGTTAATAAAAAATAAACAAATAATAAAGGAGTTTAGCATGGCTCAGATGATCGCAGACAAAAGAGATGTGGATTTTGTTTTACACGAACAGTTTTCAATTGGGGATTTTTCAAAGTTTGACAAATTTTCGGATTACAACAAAAGAACCATAGACATGATAATGAAAGAGGCTGTAAATCTTGCTATAAAAGAGATTCTTCCTCTTCAAAAAATAAGCGATGAAGTAGGATGTGTTTTCGATGCTGGGGAAGTAATCGTTCCAAAGGAATATCATAAGGTTTACAAAAATTATTGTGAAGGCGGCTGGCTTGCAATGTACGATGACCCAAAATGGGGCGGTCAGGGAATGCCTAAAACTGTAGCTCAAGCTGCAAATGAATTTTTCTATGGTGCATGTAACTCTTTTATGCTTTTCAATATGCTCTCACATGGTGCTGCAAAGCTTGTTGAAAATTTTGGAACTGATGAGCAAAGAGAAAAATGCCTTAAAAACATTTATTCAGGTAAATGGGCAGGTACTATGCTTTTAACTGAGCCTGAAGCAGGTTCAGACGTAGGTGCTCTTACAACATCAGCTGTAAAAAATTCTGATGGTACCTACTCAATTACAGGTCAAAAAATTTTTATATCAGGTGGTGAGCAGGATATGGTTGAAAATATTATTCATCCTACTCTTGCGAGAATTGAAGGTGCACCAGAAGGCAGTAGAGGAATTTCTCTTTTCCTTGTTCCAAAATTCAGAATCAATGATGATGGTAGCCTTGGAGAGTTCAACAATGTTGTGTGTACAGGGATTGAGGAGAAGATGGGTCTTCACGGAAACGCTACATGCTCACTTGATCTTGGCGGAAAAGGGGAATGTATAGGTACCCTTATAGGTACAGAAAACAAAGGTATGTCACATATGTTCCAGATGATGAATGAAGCTCGTCAGATGGTTGGACTTCAGGGATTTGCCAATGCAACAGCTTCATATATCAACGCCATGAATTATGCCAGAGAAAGAGTTCAGACCAAACATATGACTGCACCTAAAGAAGCTGGACCAGCATGTATAATTGAGCATCCAGATGTTAAAAGACAGCTTCTTTTCATGAAAGCCCATGTGGAAGGAATGAGAAGTCTTATATATTACAATGGTCTTATAGAAGACAAAAAAATGGTTTCAGATGATCCTGAAGAAATAGAAACTTTAAGTGGAATCCTTGAAGTTCTCACACCGATTATAAAAGGTTATATCACAGATAAAGCATGGGAAGTATGCAGCTACGGTGTTCAGGTTTACGGTGGATACGGATATATTGAAGAATTTCCCCAGGCACAGCTTCTAAGAGATGCAAGAATTTTTCAAATTTATGAAGGAACAAACGGAATTCAGTCTATTGACCTTCTTGGAAGAAAGCTTGGAATGAAAAAAGGTAAGCCTTTTATGGATTATCTAAATGAAGTTCAGAAAACAATCAATGAAGCAATGAAAGTTGATGAAGTAAAAGAACTTGCTACTGATCTTTCAGCATATTTTGAAAAATATGCAAAAACAGCAAAGATTCTTGGTGAAAAAGCAGGCTCTGATGATGTTTTAGAGGCTTTCTCTTTTTCATTGCCCTTCCTTGAAACAACTGGAGATCTTACAATGGCATGGATGCTTTTGTGGAGAGCTTCTATTGCAGCTCCAAAAATTGGTAAGAAGAAAAAAGATGATAATTTTTACCAAGGGCAGATAAACACTGCAAGATATTTTATAAAAACACTTCTTCCTGTAGCTTCAGGAAAACTTGATGCAATTGCTGATACTGATGGTTCAATTATTGCTATGGAAAACGAAATGTTTGGAAGTAGATAAGTTTTTTTTAGTTGATTAACAAGGTCGCCTTCTTAGGCGACCTAAAATACTTGTCAAGTGGTTGAAATTTAGAGTTTTATTATCGATTTTAAGTTTTAGATTTTAATCTGGAAATATTTAAAAAAAATTTGTTTTAATTTAGACCTGTGCCTCAGTGTTTATTCCTTTCAAAATAATCTCGTCTTCTTTTACCCCTATGTCTTTGGCTATTACATTGCATTTAGCCTTTAAAAGAAAAAAAACATCTCTTTTTTCAAGGGAAAGGCCTTCATAATTTCCTTGTCCTTTGCTTATTACAAGGTCTGAATTATTAAATAAACTTTTGAATTCATTATTTGATTTAGATAAAACTGCTCCTGGTGAATCCACTCCTGAAGATACAATTTCTGAGACCTTATCAAGGCCTGAGCTTATTGCATCATCATAAGTTACATCATTAATAACTGGAGTTCCTCTAACTGCATAATACACCTTTTTTTTAAGCTGTTTTATCAAAAGAGTGTCAAAGACAGTTTCTCCGCAATTATCTCCAATAAAAAGAATAGACTTTGAGTTGTTTAATTTTATTTTGAAAGATTCATAATCAAAAACTCCAAAGTCCTGATAAAGAATTTTTTCAAGGTCTTTTTTAATATTAAATTTCTTATCTACCCCAAGGTCGATTACATTGCCTGCTATGGAAATTCTTATTGCACAAAGAAGAGGATCTTTTGCCTGGCTTATTGTTTTCTCAAGTTCAGGTAAAAGTTCTTTAGCCTGTAAAATGTTTTCATTTTTAATTTTTCTATATGGATCTTTAATTCCTGTAACTTCCCTTACTATTCTGTAAATATCTGCTGCAGTTTCAACAGGGGTGTTTTCGAGGGGAATATGTTTAATAAATTCTCCGGTTTCATCCAGAAGTTTTTTTAATGTTTTTTCGTCTGCTCCTGTTTGTCTTCCTGCACGAAGAGCTTGTTTTATGAGACAGGGAATGCAGTCTAGGTAAGTTTTCATTTTTGCTCCAAATTTTTTATCTTGCCTTGGTGATGACAGCCAATTAATTGTCAAGTTAATGTTTTATAAAAAAACCATTTATTTCAATTACTAATAAAGAGATGACAAAGTGTAAAGGTATAAAATTTATCATTTCTTTACAGATAAATAAGGTGGTGGTAGGTAAAACTTTAGTTTTAGAGCTTAATTGTTATTATAAAATCAAGGGGAATAAAATTATGTATAAATATGTTTTTGGGCCGGTACCTTCACGAAGGCTTGGAGTTTCACTTGGAGTGGATCTTGTTACCCATAAAACCTGTTCACTTGACTGTGTATATTGTGAATGCGGGAAAACAACTATTCTTACAGCCGAAAGAAAAGAATATGTTCCTGTAAATGAAGTAAAAAAAGAGCTTGAAGATTATTTTAAAAAAAATTCAAAACCTGATTTTGTCACCTTTTCCGGTTCAGGAGAGCCTTGTCTTAATATAAAAATTGGAGAAATTCTTGATTTTATCAAGGCAAATTTTAATGTAAAAGTTTGCGTTTTAACAAACGGAACTCTTTTTGAAAACAAGGAGCTGAGAAAAGATCTTTTAAATGCGGATCTTGTAATGCCTTCCCTTGACAGTGCTGATAAAAATTCTTTTTTAAAAATAAACAGACCCGTTAAAGAAATAAAAGTTGAAAATTATATAAAAGGGCTTTCCGATTTTAAAAAAGAGTTTAAAAACAGGCTTGAGCTTGAGATTTTTATTCTCCCTGATTTTAATGATTCCAAAGAAGATATTTTAAAACTTAAAAGTGCAGTCAAACAAATAAACCCGGATCTTGTACTTTTAAATACCCTTGACAGGCCCGGAGCTATTAAAGATCTTCGGCCTGCTTCTGAAGCTGAACTTTTAAAATTTAAAAAAGAGCTGGGTTTTGAAAATACTCAAATTATTTCTAAAAGTATTCAAAGAAAAAATATTACTTCATATCGAAAAGACAGGGAAGAAGCAATATATGGAATGATTTTTAGAAGACCTTGCACTATAGATGATTTAACTGAAATTTTAGGACTCCATAGAAATGATATAGGAAAATACCTTGATGTTCTTGTCAGTCAGGGACAGGTTGAAGTGGAAGAACTTGAAAGGGGAGTTTTTTATAAAATAAAAAAAACTAATGAGATTAGTGTTAACTGAAATCTGAAAATTTTGCATATGCTTTGGAATAAAAAGATTTAAGGTTTTAAAAGACACAGGTTTCTGCCTAAGAATAAACTTGGTTTTTAAAAGTTTAAGTTTTCTTTTTTTCATACAGCTTTTTTTAAATTAAACTAGAAAAGTTTTTGTTTTTGTTGTGCAATTAAGCGTATTTCAAAACATTTAAAACGCAGTCACAAGAGTTTTTAAAAGCTTTGTCAAAATCCCAATTTAATTTGTTTCTATCACCGGTTTCATTGCTGGCAGCCCTAATTTCAATAAAAGGAATTTTATATAAAAAAGACACATAGGCAGAGCCTGCACCTTCCATGTTTTCCATTCCAGCATCATAGTTTTTAAATAAAAACTCTGCTTTTTTTCTTGTTGAAGTGATTTCTGAAACCGTTAAAAAAGGATAGAAACCCACTTTATATTGTGTTTTTGTTTTGATTATATCCAAAACTTGAAGGCTTGTGTTTTTATCTGTTTCAAAGACATTAGTAAGAAAATTTTCATTGGTAAGAGAAAATGGAAGGGGGGAGGGGATAATTGGATTTTTTGGGTTTTCCACTCCAAGATGGTGATAAATTTCTTTTGATGCAATTCCAAGATCACCAATGGAAATGTTTTTTTGTAAAAAAGCTCCAGCACATCCTGTTTGGATTATTAAATCAGGCTTTGGATTGTTTTCAAGATAAAGAGTAAGTGAATGAACAGCATTTAAAATGCCGGGCCCTGATACTAAGATATCTGTATTTCTATTGTTTATTTTTCCTTTTTCAACAATCATTGAATGTTTCTTTATTGATTTGCTTTTTCCCAGATGTTTTACAATAGGTTTTACTTCATCGTAAACAGCTGAAATAATAAGTATTTTCTTAAACATTTAAAGTCCGGTTTTTAAAATGATAATTATTTCATTAATTAGCTCTTCACACTTTTTTTTATTTGCTCCGAAAATATCTGCTCCTGGATCCAAAAATGGAAGAATTCTTGTTTGTAAAAATCTGTCCATTACAGCTTCAATTACAAAAGCTGCAAGTTTTATATCTGTGTTTTTTTTAATTTCACCTTTTATTTTTGCATCATAAAGAAGCTCACATAAAAATTCATGGGCTTCTTTTCTTATTTTTTTTTGAATATCCTTTCTTAAAGGAATGTCTGAATTTAAAAGCATTCTTATATATATTCTGTAGATATTTGGATGGTTGTCAGTAAATTCAACTCCTGATTCAAATATTTTTTTCAATCTTTCAAAAATATTCTCATTTTTAGTTTTTTCTCTGACATCCCTTAAGTAATCTTTTACTTTTTCAATTGCAAACTTATAAATATATAAAAAAAGACCTTCTTTGTCTCCAAAATAGGAAAAAATTGAGCCCTTGGCAATTTCAATTTTTTGTACAATGGAGTTTATACTAGCCCCTTTGTAACCTTTTGAAGCAAATTCTTCTGTTGAAACTTTTATTATTTTTTCTTTTTTATCAGAAGGGAGATTTAAAAATGTTTGTTTTGCCATGATTATATAAGTCTGGATAAAGCCTTAAGAGCAAGCTGATATCCAAAACTTCCAAATCCGCAGATAACTCCTGTTGAAATGTCTGAAAGGTATGACTTATGTCTTATTTTCTCCCTTTTATAAATATTGGAAAGATGAACCTCGCAAACAGGAATTTTATGCATTAAAACAGCATCTCTTATAGCAATACTTGTGTGGGTGTAGGCTGCTGCATTTATAATTAAGCCATCAATTTTGCCAAATTCTTGATTTAGTTTTGAAACAATTTCTCCTTCATGGTTAGACTGAAAAAAAGAGATTTCAATTCCAAGCTCAGCAGATATTTTTTTAAGCTCTGAATTAATTTCTTCAAGAGTTTGCTCACCGTAAATTTCAGGCTCTCTTTTTCCAAGCATATTAAGGTTTGGACCGTTTATTACAAGAAGTTTTTTCATTTGGAACCTGCAAGAAATTTTAGGTTTTCAATTTCTTCTTTATAGTCATCTTTGTTAAAAATTGCAGAACCAGCAACAAAAATATCAGCTCCAGCCTTGGAGATATCTTTTATTGTTTTTGAATTAACTCCGCCATCAACTTGAATTTTAGTATCAAGATTTTTATCATTGATCATTTGTTTTATTATTTTAATTTTATCAAGAGAGTTTTTTATAAATTTCTGTCCTCCAAAACCTGGATTAACACTCATTACAAGAACAAAATCAAGGTCTTCGATAACCCATTTTAAAACATCAGGATCTGTTGAAGGATTTAAGGCAACACCTGCCTTTACATTGTTTTCTTTGATTTGCTGAACCACCCTGTGAAGATGAGGACAGGTTTCTGAATGAACAGAAATATAATCTGCGCCGCTTTTAGCAAACTCTTCAATATGTTTTTCAGGTTTTTCTATCATAAGATGAACATCAAGGGGAAGGTTGGTGATTTTTTTGCATGTTTTAACAATTATTGAACCATAGGTGATATTTGGGACAAATTGTCCATCCATTACATCAATATGAATCCAGTCTGCACCTGCTTTTTCAGAATCAGAGATTTCCTTGCCAAGAATTGAAAAATCAGCTGATAAAATTGAGGGGGCAATTATTTTTTTCATTACAAATCCTTTGAAATTTAAAAAAAATTATTGATTTTATCAAAATCTGTTAAGAAGTTATTTGGTTTATTTATTTTAAAAGCTTTAAAAACGATCTCATCAGTAAATTCTTTATCTTTATATATAGTGACAACAGCATCCTGATCAAAAGGGATTGCTATTCTAATTTCTTCTTCAGGGCTAAAGTATTCATCATGGATAATAAATTTTTTATTGTAGATTTCAAGTTCAGTTTTTATATGTGATTTTAAAACACTTGGAGGCAGCTTATATAAAAAAACATTTGCTCCTATTATAGGAGAAATTATTGAAGGAGTATCCATATGATTTATCACAAGGCTTACCTTGGTTTTTTCTTTTACTCTAAGACCCTGCGAAGGTTTTTGGGATAAAACCACAGACTGCCTAAAGTCTGGAGAAAAAACTGATTCAATTTTATCTATAATAAGATTTCTTTTTGCTATCTTTTTTTCAGCTTCTTCAATTGTCATTCCTGTTAAATCTGGCATGGTATATTCTTTGAGTTTTCTCCCAAGACTTACAAGAAGGGAGACATCTGTGTTTGACTTTATGAAAACTCCCTGGGAAGGTGAAGATGCTATTATATGATCTTTTTTAACTTTATCGTGGTGGACATAGGAAAGATGTGATAGTTTTATTCCGTTTTTAAAAATTTCTATTCTAGCCTCATCAATAAATTTACCGTATAAAAAAGGCATTAAATCGCTTTTTTGGCCTCTTGAGATTGTGAGGTGAACATCCCGCCCTTTTTTCACTGTTTCTCCGGGAAGAGGAGCTTGATCAATTATATAATCAGCAGGAACAACCTGACTGAATTCAAAGCTTTTTATTCTAGGTATAAGTGCAAGTGAGTCAAGCTGATTTAGGCAATAGCTTATCTCTTTTCCCCTGAAATCTGAAACAATTACTTCTGGCTGATTTTTTGTAAGATAATGAATGGTAAAAAAGGCAAAAACACCAGTTATTATTGAAAAAATAACTAAAAGAAAAATAAATTTAATTATTTTTGAAATCATAATCTGTGTTTTTTATCCTTTACTAGGAAAGCTGCAAAAAATCCGTCAGTTTTTGAGATATAAGGTAAAATTGTAACATCCCCATTATTATCAATATATTTTATTTCATTGTGGTCAAGTTCAGCTCTTTTAAAGTTTTTGTTTTGCTCAAGGAATTGATTTATTACTTCAGTTGTCTCTTCAGGCTCAAAGGAGCACACACAATAAAGAAGAAGTCCTCCTTTCTTTAAAAGAGGGGCTGTGTTTTTTAAAATGAGTTTTTGAGTTTTTGCACATTCTTTAATGTCTTTTAAAGTTCTATTCCATTTTGTGTCAGGATTTCTTCTTAAAACTCCAAGTCCTGAGCAGGGTGAATCAACAAGGATTTTATCAAAATATTCTGACTTAATTTTTTGAGAACTCTGTGTAAGATCAACTACTGCGGTTTTTACAGAGTTGCTAAACCCAAGCCTTAACATTTCTTCTTTTAATAGTTCAAGTTTTGCTTTGTTTAAATCGGCAGCAGTTATTTTTGCTTTTCCTTTGGTAAGTTGGGCAAGATATCCTGTTTTTCCACCATATCCTGCACAGGCATCCATTATAATTTCATTTGGTTTTGGATCAAGAAGGGCTGTTACATATTGTGCTCCCAAATCCTGAACCTGAAAAAAACCTTTTTTAAATCCAGGTAGCTTATCTATGGTAAATTTGGGTTTTACTAAAGAAATAGAGTTTTTGCCTGAAATATCTTTCCAAACTTTTTCTGCAGCAGGCAAAAGAAGTTCGTATAAGTCTTTTTTTGTGGTTTTTATTGTATTTACCCTCAATGTGATGGGGGGAGTTTCATTATAAAAACTACACAAATCTTCAGTGTTTTTTTTCCCAAATCTTTTTTCCCAGCGTTTTGTCATCCATTTTGGAAAATCAGCTGAGTTTTTTTCATACTTAAAAAATTTTTTTGAATCAAAATCCCTTGAAAAGTTTCTTAAAATTCCGTTTACAAATCCACTGGCACTTTTAAAACCTCCGGATTTTACAATTTCAACACTTGTATTTACTGCCGCACTTACAGGAATTTTTTCCAAATATACCATTTGATAAATTCCTGTTCTCAAGGCATTTAGGACAGGAATGTCAATTTTATTAAAGTTTTTATCTGAATTTCTTTGAATTATTTTGTCAAGATTGCCTCTTTTTCTTAAAACTCCATATAAAATATTGTAAAAAAGACTTTTATCTTTTGGATCCATCTGGCTGATTGTTTTTTCATGATCAGCTACAAGAGTATCAAGCATGAGATTTTTGGTTTCAATCAAGGTAAGAAGATAGACTGCAAGATATCTTGGATTTTTTTTTAAATTTTCTTTAATTATCAATTAAGAACTGCTCCCTGGCTGATGTCGTAACCTTTCAGGAATTGAGCCGCAGTCATTTTCTTTTTTCCGGCAGGCTGAATTTCCTTAATCATCAAATCAAAATCACCTGATGAAACAATTAGTCTGGTTTCCTCTGTATTTACTATTGTACCTGGAGTTGCACTGCTTTGGTTTGATGTTTTTTCAACAGAAAAAACTTTAAGTCTGTTATCATCTAAAAATGTAAATGTTCCAGGCCATGGATCAAAGGCTCTTATTTTTGCCTCAATTTTATCTGCGGATTCTTTCCAATTGATGTGGCCGTCTTTTTTTTTCAAAAGAGGAGCATAGGTTGATAACTTATCATCCTGTTTTTGTCTTTTTATTTGATTAAAATTTTTTAAAGTGTAAATTATTGAATCAGCTCCAAGTATGCTCAGGCGGTCGTGTAAAGTTTTTGTTGTATCATTTTTACTAATTTTTGTTTTTTCAATATGTAAAATATCCCCTGTATCAAGGCCTTCATCCATAAACATTGTTGTGATTCCAGTTTCTTTTTCCATATTTAAAATCACATGTTGAATTGGTGATGCTCCTCTGTAAAATGGAAGAATAGACGCATGGATATTTATTGGTGCAAACTTTGGAATATCAAGCACTTTTTTTGGAAGTATCTGCCCATAGGCTGCTACAACAAGAAAATCAGGAGAATATGACTCAAGTTTTTTTATTGACTCAGGCTCTTTTATTTTTTCCGGTTGGAATACTTCTATTCCAAGTTCCAAAGCTTTGGTTTTTACAGGAGGAGGTAAAAGTTTTTTCCCTCTTCCTTTTTTTCTGTCCGGCTGGGTAACAGCAAGGCAGATATTAAAACCTTGATTTTTAAGAGCTTTTAAAGGAACAGCTGCAAACTCAGGTGTTCCCATAAAAATTATTTTATAGTTTTTCCAGTCCATTATTGAGCCTGCTTCACAAGTTTTTTGTGATAAAACTTCTTTTTTAAAACTGAAAGTCTGTCTATAAAAACTTTTCCGTTTAAATGGTCTATTTCGTGCTGCAAGATTATTCCAACAAGTTCATTGTCTTCTATTTCAATTTCTTCGCCCTCAAGATTTAAGGCTTTTACTTTTACTTTTGCATATCTTTTAACATCAGCTCTGATTTCTGGAAGGCTTAAGCATCCTTCTTCCTTTGAAATCTGGCTTCCTTCAGTTTCAACAATATGGGGGTTTATAAGAACAGTATAATTTCTTAGTTGAGGATCGGGATCAGGGTCAAATACGATTATTCTTTTTGTTGAATTTACCTGATTTGCTGCAAGCCCCACTCCGTTTGATTCGTACATGGTGTCTGCCATGTCTTCAGCTAGTTTTTTAAGCTCATCATCAATTGTTTCAACGTCTTTTAAGTTTTCCCTTAAAACTGGATGAGGATAAGTAACAATATCTAAAACTGACATATTCTATACTCCATCTTTAGTATCTGCAAAATATAATATATATAAAAAATAAGATGTAAATGAAAAGAAGAATCTTTTTAATTAATCTGGGGTGAACAAAGAAATTTGAAGTTCCGGCTAGTTTACCTTGGATTGAAGATCATACAATAGAACCAAGAATTTTTCTTGCCTGGCCAATATCTTTGGAAATCTGATCTGAAAGCTCTTCAATACCTGAAAATTTTTTTTCTCCCCTGAGTCTTTGAACAAAACTTACCTTTATTTTTCTACCGTAAAGGTCTTCTTTAAAATCAAGAAAATGAACTTCCACTGTAAAGTTCTGCTCGCCAAAGGTAGGACTGTAACCTATGTTTGCCACTCCTTTATATTTTACATTGTCAATTTCGGGGATTACAGCATAAACTCCGGTCTTGGGGCAAAGTTCATCTATAAGCTCAAGGTTGGCGGTTGGAAAACCTAATTTACTCCCTCTGTTTCTTCCGTGAACCACCTTTCCCCTGATTTGATAAAAACGGCCAAGCATTGATTTTGCCAGATCAAGTTTTCCGCTTGTTACAGATTCTCTTATAAGGGTTGAACTGATTCTTTGGTCTGATAACTTGATCCATTCAGGAACAAAAACTTTAAAATTATGAGTTTTTCCATATTCTTTTAAAAAGTTGATATCTCCTTGGCGGCTTTTCCCAAACATATAATCTTTACCAACAACCACAGCTTTTACTTTAAGCGTATTTACAAGAATATCTTCAATAAATTGGGCCGCTCCAAGATTTGCAAATTCTTTTGTAAATTTGATAATAAGAATATCATCAAGTCCAAAGTGATTTAACAATTCAATTTTTTGCTCAAGGGGGGTAATAGTTGGAGGATGATTTCCCGGCTTTATACATTTCATGGGGTGGGGATGAAAAGTGACAGCCATTGTCCTTAAATTATTTTCTTTACCTTTTTCTACGGCAAGTTTTATAAGTTCTTGATGACCTTTATGTACTCCGTCAAAATTTCCTATTGTTGCTATGGTGCTTAAATTATTGCCTTCAAGTTGTTCGAGTCCGTAATATTCTGTCATGATAAGGTAAATTCCCTTGTGTTTTCATTTATTCAACAAAAAGCATATATAGAATTTTTTATTTTTGAAATCAAACAGTTTTTATTAATTGACACTTAGTGATCAGTAGAAATTTAGTGTAATTGTAAAATATTTAATGTATATAAAGCTTGGTTAGAGCTTAAGCCTGCAGGTTTGGTAATTCCAAAATAAAATATAAAAAAATAAAAGCCTAAAAATGGGAATCTAGTATAAAATTCAACCAGGTTAAATTTATATCTTTTTTAGACTTGGTTTGTTTTTTATAACCAATAAATTTTTATAAGCGGAGTGAAAATGTTTGATTTATTTCTAAAACCAGAAGTGTTGTGGTTTATTGCAGGCTTAATCATGTTTATTGCTGAACTTGCTTCGTCTGGGTTCATTATAGTTTTTTTCGGTTTAGGAGCTTGGGCTGTTGCCCTTATTACCCTTGGAGTCAAAATGAGTCTGGATGTTCAGCTTTCAGTTTTTCTTGGGTTGTCTCTTCTTCTTCTTTTCTTTTTAAGGAAAAAACTCAGTTCTGTCTTTACAGGAAAGATACAAAATGTATCTGAGGGCGAAACAAATGGTATAGTTGGAGAAAAAGCTGTTGCCTCAACTGATATTTCTCCAAATTCAGCGGGTAAGGTAATGTTTCGAGGATCTGACTGGGGTGCAGATTCGGATTTTGAAATAAAACAAGGTGAACCTGTTCAAATAATAGGAAGAAAAAGCATACGGCTTATTGTAAAACCATTTAAAAAAGAGGAATAAACATGACGGGCTATTCATTGATAATTATTGGTCTTGTTGTTTTTGCAGTTATTGTTGTTGTAAAAACAGCAAGGGTGATTCCCCAGAAAGAAGCATTTGTAGTTGAAAGATTAGGTAAATACAGAGCAACTCTTCACGCAGGGTTTCATATTCTGATTCCGTTTCTTGATAAGGTTTCATACAAACACACTTTAAAGGAGCAGGCCATAGATGTTCCTTCTCAGACTTGTATAACAAAAGACAACATTTCTGTTGAAGTTGACGGTATTTTATATATGCAGGTTCTTGATGCCAATAAAGCATCATATGGAATTGATAATTACAGGTTTGCTTCAATTCAGCTTGCACAGACTACCATGAGAAGTGTGATCGGTAAAATGGAGCTTGATAAGACTTTTGAAGAAAGGGACAATATCAACGGAACTATTGTTGCAGCAGTTGATAAAGCTTCTGATCCATGGGGAGTAAAAGTTACAAGATATGAAGTGAAAAATATTGTTCCTCCTCAAAGTATAAAGGAAGCAATGGAAAGGCAAATGAAGGCAGAAAGGGATAAAAGAGCTGCAATTGCTGAGTCTGAAGGGGACAGACAGTCAAGAATAAACAGGGCAGAAGGGATGAAAAAAGAAGCAATTTCTGTATCAGAAGGTGAAATGCAAAAAAGAATCAATGAAGCTGAAGGTCATGCTCAGGAGATTTTAAAAGTTGCAAATGCAATATCCCAAAGTCTTAAAGTTGTGGGTTTGGCAATAAAAGAAGAAGGTGGAGAAGCAGCTGTTAATTTAAGAATTGCAGAACAATATATTGGTCAATTTGGAAATCTTGCAAAAGAGTCAACCTCTCTTGTTATACCTACAGACCTTTCAGATATTACAGGTTTTGTTAAAACAATGGGTAGTTTTGTTGACAAAGGAAAAAAAGCCTAATTTGAAGTTTTGTTAAACTTAATAAAAAATTTAAAAACTTTTATTGAAATGCATCAGGAATATCAAAGTTGAAACCTGATGCATTTTTTTATTTAAGAAGCTTTAAATTTGACTAGCCTTGATTTGTTTTTATTGGGTTTTTTAATATAGTCTTTTGTGGCTTGCTTAATAATTAAAGATATTGGTTTTGACAAAAATCAAGGATAAATGTAGAAAAAGTTTTTGTTTGTGTTTAACTTTTTCAGATTAGTATTTAATAGAATTAACCATAGTTATTTTCAGGGGAGGAGAAATGTTTAAACTAATTGAAAATTTTTTCGGGCTGAAAAGCCACGGAACAAATGTAAAACAGGAAATAATAGCTGGAACTACTACTTTTCTTACCATGGCCTATATTATTTTTGTAAACCCGGATATTCTTTCCGCTACAGGAATGGATAAAGGTGCACTCATTACTGTTACAATACTTGCAGCCTTTTTGGGAACAATGCTTGCCGGGCTATGGGGAAAGGTACCTTTTGCAATGGCTCCGGGAATGGGACTTAATGCTTTTTTTGCATTCAGCCTTGTAATAGGAAAGCAGATAAGCTGGCAAACTGCACTTGGTGTTGTTTTTCTTTCAGGGGTTCTTTTTTTACTTCTTACACTTTTGGGGATAAGAAAATGGATAGTTTTTGCAATTCCAAAAGAAATAAGGCTTGCCACAGCAGCAGGGATAGGGCTTTTCATAACCTTGATAGGGTTCAAAGGAATGGGTCTTATAGTTGCTAATCCCGCCACTCTTGTTGGAATAGGAAAAATGACTACTCCTCTTGTTTTAGGACTTTTAGGTCTGGCAATAATTGCAGTGCTTGAAGTTTTGAAAGTAAGGGGCAGTATGTTGATAGGAATAGTTGCAGTTACCATTATAGCAATGATAACAGGGGATGCCTCCTTGCCTGAAAAATTTATTTCAACTCCCCCATCTCCAGGGCCTATTTTTTTGGAACTTGATATTTTAGGTGCTTTAAAATGGAGTTTATGGGGGGCAATTTTTTCATTTATTTTTGTTGACCTTTTTGACTCCCTTGGAACAATTCTAGCCTGTTCATATGAGGCTAAACTTGTTGATGAAGACGGTAATATTGAAAAAATTGACAGGGTTCTTGAAGCAGATGCTGTTGCAACAATAGCAGGTGCTCTTCTTGGAACAAGTACAACAACAACCTATGTTGAATCTGGTGCAGGTATTGCTGTGGGGGGAAGAACAGGGCTTACAAGTGTTGTAACGGCTTTTCTTTTTCTTCTGGCCCTTCTTTTTACCCCTTTTATTGCAATAGTTCCAACATTTGCAACTGCTCCAGCTCTTGTCATTGTAGGTGTATTTATGTTTAAAAATGTTGGAATGATTAATTTCAGCAAGTTTCATACAGGGATTCCAGCTTTTCTTACAATAATTTTAATGCCTCTTACATATAGTATTTCAATGGGACTTGCTGTTGGTTTTGTTTCTTATTGTATCCTTGGGCTGTTTTCTGGAAATATTAAGAAGATTCATCCTCTTATGTGGATTATCGGTGTTTTCTCTTTTATTGATATAATACTGAATACAATCTAAATTTTAAATTAAGCATGGGTAAGTTTTTAAAAGTTTTCCAATAATAGGATATTAAATAATTTGCCGATGTTTTTATCTGGATGGAGAAATTGATGTCAGAAAAAGTTGAAAAATATTTTATTTCACCGGAAATGCTTGAAAACGATTCATGGGGATTTGCAAAAAAACTTTTTAAAAAAAATCTTGATTTTGATTTATTTGTGGGAATTACAAGGGGAGGAGCCCAGGTTTCGGTATATATCCAGGAAGTGTTTACCGTGCTTACCAAAACAAGAAAAAAATATGCAACCATTCAGGCACAATCTTATAAAGGTATTTATCATGCTTCCAATGAAGTTGAAGTAGATAATATTGAAGGGGTAATTCGTCAAGTTGAAGATGGAACAAGGATAATTGTAATTGATGATATATTTGACAGGGGAAAAACTTTTGAGGGAGTGAAAAATAAACTTTTAAATACAATTGATAAAAAAAATGTTTCCCTTACAATGGCAGCCCTTTATTATAAGCCTGAAAACAGAGTTGCCAATATGCTTCCTGATGAATATTATAAAACTTTTGAGTCACATCAGTGGATAGTTCTCCCCCATGAGCTTGAAGAACTTACAGAAAATGAAATGAAAGCCAAAGGGTTTATTTTTCCTGATTAACTCTTTTTGTTTCTTTGTTTTCAGTAAATAAAAAACGGAATTTATTTAAATGAAATTCCGTTTTTTATATTCAGCTTTACTATTAAATAATCAGTGCAAAAACAAAAAACTTTATTTTCAAGATGGCTAAAGCTTAATTTTATTAATATCTGCTGAATTTACGATTGGCTTTGTATTTGCTAAATAAAAAATCAATTTCTATCAGCCAAATGTTTAGTTGATTTTTTCTCTTAATTTACCTGAACACTTGAAAGTAACAATTTTTCTTGGCGGAAGCATCAAGTCTTTGCCTGTTGCTGGATTTCTTCCTCTTCTTGCCTCTTTTTCCTTAATGCAGAACTTTCCAAACCCTGAGATTAAAATATCCTCTCCGTTTTCAAGGCTTGATTTCATTATTTCTAGAAGGGTTTCTACATGCTCAGATGCATCTTTTTTGCTAAAACCCAGCTCATAAACTTGCTCGATGATGTCATTTTTGGTCAGTGCCATTTAAACTCCTAAATTTGAATTTCTGGAAGAACTTGGATTTATAAGGGGAAATTCCCTTTTTTATAAATATGCTCAAAACAATAATCATAGTATAAGGTCTCTTTTTCAGCAAGAGAGCCGTCTGGTTCTTTAAGTCTGTTTTTAATTATGCTCTCTATCCATATGTTTTTTGAAAAGCTATATAGATTTTCAAAAAACTTTTTAAATTCCAAAGATTTACCCTGTGCTTCAAGGTATGATTTCATTCCTTCTAGCACTGATTTAACAGAGCTTACATAGCCTGTTCCATCGTCTTGAGAATTATTGCTTTCTTTGCAAAGGGAAATGACTATCTCTTTGGTAATTTTAGTAAGATGTTCTGCTTTGGCCTTTTTCATTACAATTCTCCATAACTGTTTGCCAAGGGTAATTTAAAAGTCCTAAAGTTCGATGGAATATATTTTTATTTGTTTTTCGTCAAGTTATCTTTTTATTCTTTTTTATCTTTAAGTACTTAAAATATTAGGCACTTGAAAAAAAAGAAATTTAAATGTAGAAGAAATCAGCCTTGAATATTATACACTCAACTAATTAAAAAATGCTTTTGCATTTTGTTTTAAATTCCAATTTTAAAAGTTTTTAAATTTTAAATTATTCAATATTTGAAAAGCGATGAAAATCTTAAGTTTAACTTACAAATAAAAGTTTTTGTGTCTGTTTTTGTAGAAGAATAAAAAAATCAATTCTGTTACATCTCAAAATCAGGTTCAATTTGTTGACATTGTTAACAATTAACTTTGTCTTAATAACATAGCGAAAATAAAATCAAGAAAAAAATTAATGAATTTTATTGAAGAATTAAAAATCAGAGGTTTTGAAAGCCTTGAAATCTCAGGAGTAAATTCTGGTGTAATTGCCTATATTGTTTCAAGAATAAAAAAATCTTTTTTAAAGCCTGTTTTTGTTTTTGTAAACGATGAAGAAGAAGCTGAAAGACTTTTAACAGACTCAAGCTTTTTTCTGGATAAAAAAGATTTAAGAATTTTCCCAAGATATAATCAGGATATTTTAAAGTCCGATTCCTTTCATATGGAAACCACAGCTCAAAGAATAAAACTTTTGTATGAAATGAAAGAAAGTTTTTTTCAAAAAGTTGTTTTTATTCCCTGGAGTGAAGCCTGCCGATTTCTGATCCCCAAAATAAAGCTTGAAGAAAGCGTTGATCTTTACGGTGCGGGTGAAGATATTAAAATGGAAGATATAATATCTAAGCTTTTAAAGTCAGGATATTCAAGGGCCTCCATTGTAGAAGAACCAGGTGATTACTCAGTAAGGGGAGGAATCTTAGATTTTTATCCTCCTCTATATGATGATCCTGTACGATTGGAGTTTTTTGGGGACTATATAGAATCAATCCGTGTTTTTTCAGTGGTAACCCAAAGAAAAATTAAAGATATAAAAGAAGTTTTTATTGTACCTGTGAGTGAAATAATTGTTTCTGATGATGAAAAAGATAAAATTTTTTCAAAAATCAGAAAAAAAGGAGCCAACTCAAAGGTTTCGGTTGAAGCTGTAAAATCTGTTCTTGAGAAAATAAAAAACGAGGGCTCTTTTCAGGGAATAGAATCCCTTCTCCCAATATTTTATGAAGAAAAAACTGTTTTTGCTGATTATATTCCCAAGGACTCTATTGTTTTGTTTTCAAACCCTTCTATGTTTGAAAAGTCTTTTGAAGAAGTTTATAAAAAAAATGAGGAAAACTATTACAATGCCCTTGATTCTGGATTTTTTATACTCCATCCAAGAGATCTGTTTGAATCTGAAAATAAAACAATTGAAAAACTTGATAAATTCAAAAACATTACCCTGAAAAATCTTCCGGGAAATAATGAAAAAAGCACTAAAATGTTTTTAAAAATTGAAGATAATTCCTGGGTTAAATCAAGGCTTAAGGCAAAAACAGGGTCTGATTTCCCTCTTTCTCCGCTTTCTGAATGGGTTTTTGAGCAAAAAAGAAAAAACATTTTACCTGTAATTGTATGTTCTTCAAAAACTCAATGCGAAAGGCTTTCTTCAGTACTTAAGCCTTATGGAGTTGATGCTGAGCTTTATGAAAGCGATTTGTTTAAAAAAGATGAGTTTAAAAATATCAAGGCTGCAGACCCTGTAATTGTTCCTGGAGATTTGGCCAAAGGTTTTACCTTTGAAGATGAAAGTCTTTCAATTATCACTGAAAATGAAATTTTTGGAGTAAGATATTCAAGAAGAAAAAAGGTTAAAAAGCTTGCCGGTGAAAGAATTTATTCTCTTAATGAACTTGATTTAGGAGATATAATTGTTCATGCTGAACACGGACTTGGAAAATATAAAGGTCTTGAAACAATAAATCTGGGAAGTTTTAAAGGTGAATTTGCCATTGTAGAATATTTTGACAATGACAGACTTTATGTTCCAGTGGACAGAATCAATATTTTACAAAAATATGTTGGAGCTGAATATTCCAGGGTAAAGCTTGACCGTCTTGGTGGGAAGGATTTTACAAAGGCCAAGGAAAAGGCAAAGAAAAAAGCTGAAAAAATTGCTAAGGAGCTTCTTTCTATTTATGCAAAAAGAGAAGTTGAATCAGGTTATGCATTTAGTCCTCCAGACGATCTTTTCAAAGATTTTGAATCAGGATTTCCCTATGTGGAAACAAGCGGACAACTTAAAGCTATTAAAGATGTTTTAAGTGATATGACTTCCAAAAAACCCATGGACAGGCTTGTTTGCGGTGATGTGGGATATGGAAAAACAGAGGTGGCCATAAGGGCTGCATTTAAAGCCTGGAGTGAAAGTAAACAAACAGCAGTTCTTGTTCCCACAACAATTTTAGCTGAACAGCATTATAAGACATTTTTAGAAAGATTTGAGGGTTACCCTGTAAATATTTTTGTTTTAAATAGATTCAAGACCAAAAAAGAGCAAACTGAAATTATTAAAAAAATGGTCTCGGGTGAGGCAGATATTGTAATAGGAACCCATAGGCTTTTGCAAAATGATATAAAATTTAACTCCCTTGGTCTTCTTGTAATTGATGAAGAACAGAGGTTTGGTGTAAAGCACAAGGAAAAAATTAAAAAAATCAAGGCTTTTGTTGATGTGTTGACCCTTACTGCAACTCCTATTCCAAGAACCCTTCATCTTTCACTTTCAGGAATAAGAGATATCAGTATTATCTCAACCCCTCCTGAGGCAAGACAGCCTGTTAATACTTATATTTCAGGATTTGAGGAAAGTGTAATAAAAGAAGCTGTTTTAAAGGAGATCAAACGCAATGGCCAGGTTTATTTTGTTCACAACAGCATAGAAACTATAGATGGAATCTGCTCTTTTCTTGAAAAAATTCTTCCCAATGTAAGAATAGGTAAGGCCCATGGCAGAATGCCTGAAAAGCAGCTTGAAGAAACAATGAGAAAATTTGTCCATAAGGAAACTGATCTGCTGGTTTGTACAACTATTGTTGAATCAGGACTTGATATTCCTGATGCAAATACAATGATTATAAATCGGGCGGATCGGTTCGGGCTTTCTCAGCTTTATCAGCTTAGAGGCAGAATCGGAAGGGGAAGAAACCAGGCTCATGCTTATCTTTTTGTTCCAGAAGAAAACCGACTTACAAATAAAGCCCAAAAAAGGTTGAAGGTTCTTATGCAGTATTCTGAACTTGGAGCAGGTTTTCAGCTTGCAATGGGTGATCTTCAGATAAGGGGTGCAGGCGATATTTTAGGGGCTTCCCAATCAGGTCATGTTACTGCAATAGGTTATGATATGTTTCTTAAACTTTTACAAAATGAAGTATCACACCTTAAAGGGGAGGAAATAAAAGAACCTCTTGAGCCTGAAATCAATATTGGTTTAAGTGCTTATATTCCTGAATCCTATATTCCAGATATTGACCAGAGAATGATTATTTACAGAAGACTTTCAAGACTTTCAGAGCTGACTAACTTAAAAGAGTTTAGAAGTGAGCTTTCTGACAGATATGGTAAGATTCCCCAGGAAACTGAAAATCTTATTCTAAAAATCATGCTTAGAATAATTTGTATGAAAACAGGAATTGTTCAGCTTGATATGAATAATAGCGGTCTTACTTTTATTTTTTCAAAAAATTATGTTAATAGTCCTTTGGCATTAAATAAGCTTGTTGAAAAAAATAAAGGTTGGAAATTTGACGGTGATTTAAAGCTTTTTATAGACACAGGCGGAGTAAAACCCACATTTTTGAAAGCAAAAAACACTCTTTTTAATTTAAATCAAGGTTTGCAGAAATTAAGGTGAAAAACTTTAAAAAATTAATCAACTTAGGGTTATCAAGGTTTTTTATGAAAAAATTTATATTAATTCTTTTACTCCCTTGTTTATTTATGGGATGTCCTGCTGGGAAAAAAGAAATTGAAGGCAAGGTAATAGTAAAGATAGGGGATTCAGTAGTTACAACTGAAGATTTTGAAGCTGCTTTTGAGATTACAAAACTTGGTTATTCCCACAATTATGTGTTAAAGAATCTTTCTGAACTAAAAGAAGATGTTTTAGCCCAGTTAATTGAAGAAGAACTGATTCTTGATTATGCCTCAAAAAAAGGGGTTGAATATACAAACGAAGAATTTATTAATGACCTTGAAGAAGTAAAAAAGGAGTATCCTGACAACGTTTTTGAAGAGATTTTAAAAAACAATTCAATTGAAACTGCTGTTTTTCAAAAAAGATTTAAAAGGGAAATGGCACTTAAAAAAGCTCTTTCATCAATAATTAATAAAAACATTGAGGTTGATGAAAAAGATTTGAGAAGTGTTTTTTTGAAATATTGTAAAGCTAATGATTTAAACTCTGAAGATGTTAAAAATAACAACGAAATTGCTGAAATTGTGTTGGATACTGTGAAAAGACTGACGATTCAGGCTGATTACGATAGTCTTCTTGAAGAGCTTAAGAAAACTATAGAAATAAATATTGTCAAAGAAAATTGGGCTGATGTATTAAAAGAAGGCAGATTATAATTTAACAGGAATTGATAATGAATACTTTGAAATATACAATACTTTTTTGTATTTTGTCTGCTCAGGTTTGTTTTGGAGCTCAAAAGCTTGTGGATAGGATGGTTGCTGAAGTTGATAATGAAATCATCACCTACAGGGAGCTTGAAAAAGAAATAGAGCCCTTTGTTGAAAAAATCAAGCAAGCAGGATACTCAGATGCTGAAGAAAAAGAGCTTATTGCTGAAGTAAGGGCAAGAATGCTCAGAAATCTTGTTGATGAAAAGATTGCTGAAATAGCGGCAAAAAGATCAAAAGTTGAAGTTGATGAAGAAACTGTGGAACAATTTCTTGATAATATAAAAAGAGAGCAAAATCTTACCACAAAAGAGCTTGAGTCAGCCCTTATGATGGAAGGGGTGACTCTTGAAGATTATAAAAACAAATTAAGGCAACAGATTTTAAAAAAAAGACTTATTGATTATGAAGTAAGATCAAAAATAGTAGTAACCAATGAAGATGTTAAAAAATACTACCAGGATAATTTGGTAAAGTACGGGGGAGATGAAGCCTTTGAAATTTGGCATATAACCATTCCTTCAGGTCAATTTGATGAAAATGATAAGGATGAGATCTTAAAAATATTTGGAAATATAAAACAGTTAGCCGAAGGGCAAGATAATTTTACTCAAATCTCTTCAGAAGCAGGATCTTATTTTAATGAAATGAAAGTCTTGTCTGGTAATCTTGGTTATTTTAAAAAAGGAGACCTTTCAGATTCAATAAAAGCTGTAATTGAAAATCTTAATAAAGGCGAAGTAAGTTCTCCTCTTGTTACTTCAAGGGGGATTCAGATTTTTTACATCTCGGATATAAAGAAAAAAAATGAAAAAGATTTTGAAAAGGCAGCTCCTGAGATAAGAAGAATTCTATATGACCAGGAAGTTGGAAAAAGATTTGATAAGTGGATAGAATCTCTTAAGCAGAATATGCATATAACAATTATTGAATAAGGATAGTTTCTTTTTATGGAACAGGTTCCCCTGGATTCTGTACTCCTAAGGAAAACAGAGTTTGGAGATTATGATTATATTCTTACATATTTTACAAAAGAATTTGGCAATGTTTCAGTCATTGCAAAAAATGCAAAAAAAAGTAAAAAAAGATTTTCAGGCAAACTAGAACTCTATACTCTTTCAAAAATAATTTATTCATCAAGTAAAAGGGGAGGAATGCCTGTACTTACAGAGGTTATACTTGAAGACCCTTTTGAAAAAATAAGGCAAGATATTTTTAAACTTGCGTTTGCATCTTATTGGGCAGAAATAATCACTAATTGGGTCTGGGCAAATACACCCCAGGAAAGAATTTATAATCTTTTAGTCTTTCTTTTAGGCGTATTAAATAAAGATAAAATTTCGCCTCAGGCGGCAAACCTTTATTTCCAAGTTTATTTTTTAAAGTTTTCAGGGTTTGATCCCATGCTTTCAAGCTGTGCTTCCTGCGGAAAAGAGATGGATAAAAACATGAAAACTTTTAAGTTTAGATTTGACAAGGGCGGAATCTTGTGCTGCAAATGCTCTGATTTTTTTAACGGCAGCCTTTCTGCAGCTAATGTTAAGCAGCTTTTATGGATAAGGGAAAATCAATTTGAAACGGCTTCAAAACTAAGGTTTTCAGTAAAAAACATTAAAGACTGCACAAGGTTTTTAAGCGGTTTTCTTTCCTATAGCACAGGGAAAGAATTTAATTCACAAAGAATTATCCATTGTCTTGAAGCTAAAGCCTTATAATTTTCAGGGCAGACTTAAAAAAGGGTTTATAAAAAATATGATAAATTTAGAGGAAATATTAGAAAAAAAAAGCTTTTCTGCCTCAGCTCCCTGTAGAATTGATTTTGCAGGAACCCTTGATATAAATACTTTTAGTTTTCCAATGGCCAGTCTTTATCCTGTAACATTTAATATGGCAATTGACCTTAGAACTAAAGTAAGTCTTAATCCATATAAAAAAGATTATATAAAAGTAAGTTCAAAAGGGTTTGAAGACGCTGTTTTCAAGTCCAAAGAAGCTCCTTATAATCATGATTTAGGTCTTGTGTTTGCAATTTGTGATTGTTTTGATTGTGGAGGCCTAGAAGTTAAAATTGAATCTTCATCTCCTCCAAAAAGTGCTCTTGGGGGTTCTTCAGTGTTTTCTGTGGCTCTTGTTTCTCTTCTAATGAAAATTTTGAATAAAGAAAAAATTTTTGCAAAAAATGCTGCATTAAGGGCATTTTTAATTGAAAGTGCAGTAGCCGGAGTCCCCTGCGGTCTTCAAGATCACCTTTGTGCTGCTTTTGGAGGTGCAAATGCCTGGCATTGGACAGATGTTTCTTCCTGGCCTGATTTTACAAATACTTCTCTTTTAAGAAAAAACGAATTTAAAAATGCAGGAAAACATTTTCTTGTGGCCTATACTGGAAAAACCCATGATTCACACTTGGTAAATACAAAATGGAGACAGCAATTTGTATCAGGTAAGTTTAGAGAAATCTGGAATGAAATTGCTCTTCTTTCCCATGAGTTTTGTCTTTATTTTGGGAATAAAGATTTTTCAGCTCTTGGAGAAATTGTAAATAGGGAAGTTGAATTACGTCTTGAAATGACTCCTGATGTTCTTGATAATTCAGGTAAACAGCTTTTTGAACTTGCAAAGCAAAATAATTGCGGAGCAAGGTTTACAGGAGCAGGAGCAGGAGGCTGTGTCTGGGCTGTGGGCTCTCAAAAAGACATTTTAAACCTTAAATCTTTGTGGAAGAGCAAGCTTTCAAAAATTGAAGGAGGAATGCTTCTTGATACAAAGCCAGAATCTGAGGGGCTTTTGTTTGAATCAATTTAAACTTTAGTTTCTCATTTAATTTGAGTTTTTCATGATTTAGATCAACTGAATTTTATCATGGACGAAATTTAATTTTAGTATAAAGTTTGGCATTTAATTATTCCCAAAAGTTTTTTGGTTAATTTTCAAAATATTTAAGGAAAATTTTGTTATGAATTTTCAAGATCTTATTTTTAATCTTCAAAAATACTGGGCAGATGAAGGATGTTTTATATCACAGCCCTATGATACTGAAGTGGGAGCAGGAACTTTTCATCATGCAACTCTTCTCAGATCTTTAGGCCCTGAGCCCTGGAAAACTGCCTATGTTCAGGCATCAAGAAGGCCAACAGACGGAAGGTATGGAGAAAATCCAAACAGACTCCAGCATTATTATCAGTTTCAGGTTTTAATTAAACCTTCTCCTTCCGATATTCAGGAAAAATATTTAAATAGTTTAAAAGTTTTAGGAATCAATCCTCTTGAGCATGATATCCGTTTTGTGGAAGATGATTGGGAATCTCCAACTCTTGGAGCCTCGGGACTTGGCTGGGAAGTATGGCTGGACGGAATGGAAATTACTCAGTTCACATATTTTCAGATGACAGGAAGTATTGAAGTAAAGCCTGTTTCAGTGGAAATAACTTATGGTCTTGAACGAATTGCTATGTATATTCAGGGTGTTGACAATGTATATGATTTAAAATGGAATGATGAACTAAATTACGGAGATCTTTTCCATACCCAGGAAGTGGAGCAGTCAAAATATAATTTTGAGCTTGCAAATGTTTCTCTTCTCCATGAATTTTTTTCAAGCTACGAGTCTGAAGCACACCGTCTCATTAAAGAAGAAGTGGTTCTTCCTGCCTATGAATTTTGTCTCAAATGCTCACACACATTCAATCTCCTTGATGCAAGAGGGGCAATAAGTGTAACTGAAAGAACAGGCTATATAGGAAGGATACGAAAGATTGCAAGGGAATGCTCAGAAGCTTATCTTGAACAAAGAAAAGAGATGGGGTTTCCTTTGCTTAAAAAACAGAATACAGGAAATTAGGATATGACTGATTTTTTATTTGAAATATCAACAGAAGAACTTCCAGCAGGATATATAAAACCTGCTCTTGATTTTATGTCTTCATTCCTTGAAAAAAATCTTTCAGATAAAAGAATAGATTTTAAAAAAGTTTATAAATTTTCAACTCCAAGACGACTTGCCCTTATTATAAATAAAATTTCCTCCGAGCAAAAAAAAGCTCAGACAAAAATTATGGGGCCTCCTGAAAAAGTTGCTTTTAAGGATGGAAAACTTCAGACTCCAGGAATTAAGTTTGCCGAAAAAAATGGTGTTTTACCAAATAATATTCAGATTGAAGAAACTAAAAAGGGAAATTATATTTTTGTACTTAAAAATGAAGATGTTTTTTCAACAAAAGATATATTAAAAAAGCTTCTTCCTGAGCTTGTTACAAAAATTCCTTTTCCTAAAAGCATGAGATGGGCAGATCTTGATTTGACATTTGCAAGACCTGTAAAAGGCTTTATTGCCCTTATCGGCAGTGAACTTATAGAATTTGAAGTTGAGGGGATAAAGTCTTCCCGGTCAACTACAGGCCATAGATTTCATCACAGCGGAGAGCTTGTAATTGAAAATCCTGATCAATATGAAAAAAAGCTTAAAAAGGCTTTTGTAATTGCAGACAGAGAAAAAAGAAGGGATTTTATCAAATCTGAAATTAAAAAAGCAGGCTTAGAAGCGGGCGGCAGGGTATACGAAGACCTTGGGCTTCTTGATGAAGTAACCAACCTTGTAGAATATCCTGTTATTTTTACAGGAAAATTTGAAGAAAGATTTTTAAAACTTCCTGATGAGGTTTTATATACTGCAATGAAAAATCACCAGAAATATTTTGCAGTTTTAGATGAGAATGGAAAAATGCTTCCTTATTTTATTACAGTTTCAAATATAAAACCCTTAAAAGATGAAATTGTAATTAAAGGTAATGAAAAGGTTTTAAGAGCAAGGCTTTCAGATGCTGATTTTTTCTTTGATGCTGATCTTGAAGCAGATTTTGAAACCTGGAATAAAGAACTTGAAAATGTAATGTTTCAGGCAAAACTTGGTTCAATTGGAGAAAAAGTTTCACGAATCAAAAAAAACACTGAGTTTATTTGTGAAAAACTTGGATTTGATGAAAATGAAACTGAAAATGCCAAAATTACTGGAAGTTTATCTAAATCAGATCTTGTTTCTAAAATGGTTGATGAGTTTGCAGAACTCCAGGGAATAATGGGAAGAATTTATGCAAAAAACATGGGTTATCCAGATGAAGTTTCAATAGGAATTGAAGAGCATTATATGCCTGTAAGTGCTGGAGCCAAGCTTCCTGAAACAAAATCTGGGTATTGTGTTTCTTTAGCAGACAAACTTGATTCAATCTGTGGGTGTTTTTCCATAGGTCTTGTCCCAACAGGAGCCTCTGACCCCTATGCCTTAAGAAGACAATGCATTGGAATTATTCAGATTTTAAAAGCAAAAAAAGGATTTATTTCCTTAAAAGAAATGGTAACTTTTTCACTTGAGCAGTTTTCTTCATTAATGACCAAAGATAAAGATATTATTTTAAATGAAGTTATGGAGTTTTTTGCTGTAAGAATGGAGCAGATTCTTGTTGATGAAGGATATTTAAGAGATCTTGTTTCAGCTGTAATTTCAGCAGACTTTGATTTAATTCCAAATGTTTGGGAAAGGGTCTCTGCAATAACTGCCTTAAGACAAAAGGACAAGGAATCTTTTGCGACTTTAGCAAGCGGATTTAAAAGAGTGGAAAACATTCTTAAAAAAATCAAAATAGAAACTGATTTAATTGATGAGTCTCTTTTTGAATCCAGTGAAGAAAAAGCTCTTTATTCAAAGGCAAAAGATATAAAAGAAAAGTCCGCACTTTTTGTAAGCGAAGGTAAAATAAAAGAAGCTCTATTTGAGGTTTCTTCAATAAAAGATGAGGTTGACAGTTTTTTTGATCATGTAATGGTAATGTCAGACAATGAAAAAATAAAAAACAATAGGATTGCTCTTTTATCAAATATTTCAAATATTTTTAAAGGGTTTGCAGATTTTTCAAGAATATCTGGTTAATAAAATTGAGGAGGTAAATTATGGCAGGTTTTGATCCTGAAAAAGACAAATTATTAAAACAATGGAGATCTGAAGAAACAGGTCTTGTTGTTTCCATAAATCAATATGCTGAAGGAGAGCCAAAAGTTCAAATTGGTCCAAGAATTATAATGAAAAAGGATGGTACTGAAGGTGCTCCAAGGCGTGCTGGAAGACTTAGTGTTGAAGATATAATCTGGCTTTATGAAATAATAGATGAATTAAAAGATGAGCTCCAGGATCTTGCCTTACCAGAATAAAAGAGATTCTAAAGGGCTTGTAAGACCTTTAATTTTATCTAAAAAACCTCTTCCTGGAAAAGGAGTTTTATCTGCAGTAAAAAAAGATTTTGATTTTTTACGCCAGAACATTTCATTTAAGGAAAGAGGTTTTGGTTTTTTAATGAGCCAGGTTTACTCTTCAGACTCAGGGTTTATTGCAGGCCCTTATTTTGGAGCTCCTCATGCTGTTGCTGTGCTTGAGTCTCTTGTTTGTTCAGGAGCAGATAATATTCTAGCAATTGGATGGTGTGGAAGTTTAAGCTCTGATTTAAAATTAGGGGATTTAATAATTCCTTCATCCTTTGAATATGAAGATTCAACATATAAAAGCTATGCTTTAGATGAAGAAATAAAATTTGATTCAGATTTTCAAGTTAAAATTAAAAAAAGTTTAAATAAAAACAATATTTTGTTTAAGGAAGAAAAAATCTGGACTACAAATGCAATTTTTCGTGAAACAAGGGAGAAAATTGATTTCTTTAAAAACAAGGGCTCAACCTGTGTTGAAATGGAAAATTCTGCACTTTACCATGCTGCTAAATTTTTAAATATCAATCTTATTTGTATAAATATTGTTTCAGATTTTGTTTCAGGCAAGAAATGGGTTCAAGGGTTTAAATCAAAGGAGTTTAATGAATCAAGAAAAAAAATTATTAACTGGGCAGCAGACTATGTCAGAAAATAAAGTTAAAAATAAAATTTTAAATCTTGTTAAAGAATTAAATTATCATTCTAAAAAATATTATATAGATGATGATCCTGAAATTTCAGATTCAAAATACGATTCTTTATTAAAAGAACTTATTTTACTTGAAGAAAAATATCCCCAGTTTAAAGTTCCTGATTCTCCTACAATAAGAATAGGTTCCAAACCCCTTTCTAAATTTGAATCAGTAAAACATTTTATTCCAATGATGAGTTTGAGCAACGCTTTAAATGAAGAAGAGTTTTTAGATTTTCATTCAAGGGTTGTAAAAAACTTAAAAACTTCAGAAATAAAATATTCAATAGAGCCAAAACTTGATGGAATTGCAGTTTCTCTTATTTATGAGGATTCGGTTTTTTTAAGGGCTGCAACAAGGGGGGATGGATATATTGGGGAAAATATTACAGAAAATGTAAAAACCATAAAAACCCTACCCTTAAAACTTTCCAAACATGTAAAAGGTATTTTTGAAGCAAGAGGAGAAGTAATAATTCCAAGGAAAGAATTTGAAGAACTTAATCTTGAAAGGGGAAAAAAGGGTGAGACTTTCTTTGCCAACTCAAGAAATGCAGCAGGGGGTTCACTAAGGCAGCTTGATTCAAAAATTACAGCTTCAAGACCTCTTGAAATTTATGTTTACGGGGTTGGCAAAACTGATATCTTATATGGCTCTTTTGAAGAAATGTTTTTAGATTTAAAGGAAATGGGATTTAGAATAAATGAACTTAATAAATATAATTTGTCCCCTGAAGAAGTAATAAAAGTTTATAGAAATTATCTTGAAATAAGAGACAGTCTTTCCTGTGAAATTGATGGAGCTGTTGTAAAAGTTGAAGATTTCAAATTTCATCAAATTCTTGGAGCCACTTCAAAAGCCCCAAGATGGGCAATTGCAATAAAGTTTCCAGGCAGGGAGGAAACAACAAAAATTCTGGATATAACAGTTCAGGTGGGAAGAACAGGTGTGCTTACGCCGGTTGCAGAACTTGAGCCTGTTAAAATCTCAGGAGCTTTGATAAAGAGAGCTACCCTTCATAATATGGACGAAATTGAAAGAAAAGACATAAGAATTGGGGACAGTGTTTTTGTTCAAAGGTCAGGGGATGTAATTCCAAAAATTATAAAAGTCGTTAAATCAAAAAGAGTTGGTAAAGAGCTTAAATTTGAAATGCCAGCCAAATGTCCTTCATGTGGTGAACAAATTATAAAAGATGAAGAGCAGGCAGCACACAGATGTGTAAATCTTTCATGTCCAGCCCAGCTTAAGGAAAAAATAAGGCATTTTACTTCAAAATCAGGATTTGATATTGACGGTTTTGGAGAAAAAACAGTTGAACAACTCGTAAGTAAAGGGTTGGTAAAAGAATTTTCTGATATTTTCAAGCTTTCAAAAGACGAGGTTTCGGCACTTGAAAGAATGGGAGATAAATCAGCATCAAATCTTATTGATTCAATAAATAATTCAAAAACAACAACTCTTGATGTGTTTATTTATTCTCTTGGGATAAAAAATGTAGGAAAACATATGTCTGAAGTTTTAGCCTCAAAGTTTGAAACATTTGATGATTTTTTAAGTGCAGAAGAAACAAAGCTTTTAAGTATTGAAGGCATAGGTCCTGAAGCAGCAAAGGAAATAAAATCTTTTTTTGGAAATGAAACAAACAAAAAAATAATATCAAATTTGTTTAATTGTGGAATTAAAATAGAAAATTTAACCTTTCAACAACCATCCAAACAAACAAAAATCACTGATAAAACTTTTGTGATAACAGGTAAAATGGAAGGGTATACTAGAACAGAGCTTGAAAAACTTATTAAAGATATGGGCGGTAAGGTTTCAAATAGCATAAGCAAAAACACAGATTATCTTATTGCCGGTGAAAAAGCAGGCTCAAAAATTGACAGGGCTGAAAGTTTAGGGGTTAAAATAATTGATTTGAATTACTTAGAAAAAAAACTTTTGGGCAATAATTGATCAAGGCCTGTTGCTTTGTGAGCTGAGAAATGAAATTTTATAAAAGGAAATTAAATGCCTGGGTGTGAAGATGTTTTTGAAGAAGATTTTAGAGTTTTATATTCTGATGTTGACTTTAAAGGTCAGATAAAAGCAGTTAAAATTTTAAATTTATGTCAGGATATTGCAAGCAGGCATTCTTATCAATTAGGTCTTTCAGCTCTCCACCTTGGAGAAAAAGGAAAAATCTGGGTTGTTCACAGGTATGAGCTTGAATTTAAAAAAAGACCTTTCTGGGATGAAGTCTTTAAAATCAGAACCTGGAGATATCCTTTTAAAAAGCTCTATGAGATGAGAAGGTTTGATTTTTTGGATTCAAATAATGACGTCTTTGTAAAAGGTCTTTGTTCCTGGGTTATTGTAGATAAAAAGACTAAAAGGCCTTCAAGATTAGATAGAACAATTGAAGAAAAGTTTTGCTTTGAACCAAAAAATCCTGAAGTTTTTGCAGCTGAAATTAAAAGCCCTTTAAATCCTGTTTTAAAATCGGAGTTCAAAGCTTTAAGAGATGATATAGATTTTAACAACCATGTGAATAATACTTCTTATTTAAAATGGGCAAAAGAATGTATAGATGAAGATGATTTTAAAAATAAAAATTTAAAAAAAATTGAAATTTTATATTTAAATGATTCCTTATATAATGATAGACTTAAAGTTTTTTCAGAAAAAGAAGAAGACTCAAGCCGGTATTTAATTGAAATTAAAAATGGAAAAAATCTTAAATCACTTGCATTGATAAAGATTTTTATCTCTTAAATAAGTTTTTGCAAATAATTAATTTAGTTTGTTTTTAAATTTCAAAAACTGAATTTTAGTTGAATTATATAAACTTTTATTATAGAGTTCTTTTAAAATAAAATTAAGCTCAAATTTAATAACAATTATTCTCCTTATGCTGTGTTATTTATTGGTTTAAAAAAGTCCTCTGGTTTTATCAGGGGGCTTTTTTTTTGTACTGGATTTTATATGCTTAATAGTAGAAAGTTAAGGTGAAAAGCAATTTAAATTTTGACAGAGCATTCAATTTTTATTAGTGAGACTAAAAATCAATTGCCTTGGTATCTGGCATAATGTATATTAATTTTTTTAATTTGAGTATCTGGGGGTATAAAATGCATGGTATTGAAGAAGGTTTTTTTGAAAAACATTCAAAAAAATTTCTTGAAATGGCTTTCAGCACAGACAGAGCAGAATATGTGGAAAATCCTGATGGTTTTGGTTCTAAAACAGGAGAATGCGGGGATACAATTTCAATGTATCTTACAATCAGTGAGGAAAAAATTAAGTTTCTTTCATATCAGATTGATGGATGTATAAACACAAATGCATGCTCAGCTGCACTTTCAAAGCTTGTAGAAGGTAAGGACTTTGATGAGGCTTGGGAAACTACTCCTGAAGACCTTGTAGAATACCTTGAAACTTTGCCTGAAGATGAAACTCATTGTGCTGAACTGGCTGTGGGAGCTTTTTTTCTTGCTTTAAGTGATGCAGGTAAAAAATGCGTGAAAACTGTGTGATTTTGCAGAAGTGAATAGCCATAGTTAAAGATTGTCCAAGCTGTTTGTAATTTATTTGTTAAAGTGTTAGCTATTAACATCTCCGTAATTTTATTTATATTGAATAAAACTAATTGGATTTATTTGTTAAATGTTAGGGGCTTGGGGTTTGTTTTAAGTCAGGTAAAAAAGTTAACTTTCAGAATTGATGTTTTTGAGGCTTAAGTTTTGAATCTGACTAGGGAAAATCATTTTTTATCTTCCTCAATTAACTCAGATTAATATGTGTCAGTACATATATATATAAATTTTTAAGGAGGCCTGTTAATGACTCAACAGTCAACTTTTATGAAGCTTAGGGAGGATGAAAGAGAAGTGAGAAAGCAGCTTATAATTTCTGCTGCCATGACACTTTTTGATGAAAGATCCTTCCATGAAATAGGAATGAGGGATATAGCAGCAGAAGCAGGGGTTTCTGCCGCATCTATTTATAGATATTTTCCAAGCAGGGATGATTTGTTTGTAGAAGCCCTTATTCAGGATATAAATAAGATAGAAGGCGAGCTCGAAAAAAGAATAACTGCTGGCGGTACTTTAGATGAACTTGCAATAGCTGTAGTTGATTATCTTATAGATAACGAATCAACCTTCCAGATGATGTGCCATTTTATGATAAGAGGTGAGGTTAATCAAAGGGCTTTGAAGAAATTTAACGCAGTTCAAAGATATTTCCTCAATATGTTTGATAAAGCAGTTAATAAGGCTGAAGGTGTTTCAAATATAAGGTTTTTTACCCATGCTTTTTTTGCGTCCCTTGCTGGCGTTGTGCTTACATTTAGGAATTATCCTGGAAGAAGCCAAGAAGAAAGAAGAGAGTATATGCATAGGCTTGCAATTTTGATAATTAAAGAAGGAAATGCTCTTGGGCGGGAAATTCTGGAAAAAGATCTAAGTCAAATAAGAGAAGAAATGAGAGATAAACGATAAATTTTATCTTTTTTTAACTTCTTTCTTGACTGAAATAATTTTTATTTTTATATACACAAATAATAAGGCGTTTGTAAAAAAACTCAGATGCCTTGTTTTTTAACCTTATGTCGGTCAGCCGACCGAACGGATAGTTTGATGAAAAAAAATATAATAAAATCTGCTTCAAAGCTTTTTACTGAAAAAGGTGTGGAAAAAACATCACTGGCTGAAATTTCTTCAAAGGCAAAGATAAGCAAAGGAACCTTGTATTATCATTTTTCAACTAAAAACGATCTTGTTTTTGCAGTGACTGAAATGCATATGGAAAAAATTACTCAAAATCTTTTAAATCTTTTAAACACAGGCGATCCACCTGAAGAAATAGTTGGAAAACTTTTTGAAACAGTGCCTGATTCAATAACAAGGAGCAGGCTCCATATTTATTTAGTTCGTGAAGCTGTAACTGAAAAAGGAGAGCTTTTGGACAAGTTTCGTTATATTTACGGGAGATGGAAAAAAATGCTTGTCCGGGGTTTGAATGAGGTTGTTCCAGATCTTAGAGATCCAGATGCTCTTGCAAGTTTTTTTATAGCGGCTGTTGATGGACTTGTTATTCAGAACCTGCTTTCCATAAACGAAGTTTCAAGCAAAAGATATGTGGAGTTAATCAAAATTTTGTTTAAAAACACAAAGGGGGAAGAAGATGTCAGAATTTAAAAGTTACAAACCTGGCAGAAAATGGTTTAAAACCGCTGTATGCAAAGTTGTAATGGTGATTTTAGGAAGAGCTTTTCAGGTATTTTCAAAGCATGATCATGAAATTATGGGTGAGGTTGGAGCCTGGCCGGAAGGGTTTATACTTGAACTTAATGTTCTTCCCCATGGGCCAAAACTTTTTTTAACAAAAAATAGTGGTAATTTAAAGGCATCTTCAAATCAGGAAAACAAACCGAATTTATCAGTAAATTTTAAAAATATAGAATCAGCTTTTCTTATTCTTACTCCTTTAATGGGAGTTCCCCAGGGTTTTTCAGAAAGCAGGTTTATTGTAATTGGCGATGTTGCCAAGGCAATGTCATTTACAAGGTGTTTAAACAGAATTCTTGCCTATCTTTACCCTGATTTTCTTTGTAAAAATCTAATGAGGAGAATCCCGAAAATAAGCTTTTCGAAAAGAATGTCAAAAAGACTCTATTTTTATACAATAGGGCTGGTTAGGGGTTGTTAATCAGCTATCAGCTTACTTAAATTTTATATAATTCATTTTTTATAAAAGTTTTTAAATAAGGAGAAAAAAATGCTTCCATCATACTATCAGTTTTATAATCCGGTAAAAATAATATCTGGAAACAAAGCGTTAGACAACCTTCCCTATGAACTTGAACTTTTAAACTCAAAGCGTCCTCTTGTAGTTACAGATAAGGGTGTTGAAAATGCAGGATTAATTAAAGTTTTTATAAACTCTTTTAAAAACAGCGGTGTTGAAATAGGCGGGATCTATTCGGATGTTCCTCCTGATTCTTCAAATTCAGTTGTTAAAGATATTGCAAGGGTTTACAGAGAAAAAAAATGTGATTCCTTAATTGCGGTGGGGGGAGGTTCTCCAATTGACACTGCCAAGGGGGCTAATATTCTTGTAACTGAAAACTCCGATGACTTGATGGAATTCGAAGGTACAGACTTACTTAAAAAACCTTTAAAACCTTTGATAGTTGTTCCTACAACGGCGGGAACAGGATCAGAAGCTACTCTTGTCGCTGTTATTTATAATGAAGAAAAAAAAGTTAAAATGGAATTTATTTCAGACTACCTTCTTCCCAACCTTGCAGTTATTGATCCTAGAATGACAGAAACAATGCCTCCTAAAATTACAGCTGCAACTGGGATGGACGCTTTAACCCACGCAATAGAGGCTTATACATGTTTACAGAAAAATCCCATAAGTGATGCCTATGCTTTTTCAGCAATAAGGATTATAAGTGAAAATATTTTGGCTGCTGTGGAAAACGGGAAGGATCGTAAAGCCAGGCTCAATATGGCAAATGCTGCAACTATGGCAGGAATTGCATTTTCAAATTCAATGGTTGGCGGAATTCATGCTCTTGGTCATTCAACAGGTGCAGTTGCAAAGGTTCCACATGGAGTGGCAATGTCTATCTTTCTTCCCTATGGGCTTGAATATAGTTTTGAAAAAATCAAAGACAGTTTAAGTGAGCTTCTTTTGCCTCTTTCCGGCCCTGAAATTTATTCAAATACTTCAAAGGAAAACAGAGCTTTTAAATTTATTGAAAATTTGAGAAATTTACAAAGAAAGCTCAATGAAAAAGCATCTCTTCCAATGAGATTGAAAGAAGCTGGCGTAACAGAAGACATGTTTGAAAGTATTGCAACAAAGACAATAAATGACGGTGCCTTGATGATGAATCCAGAGGAGATGAGTCATGAAGATGCAATGGGAATTTTGAAAAAAGCATTTTAAAATCAGGATAAAAATATTTATGGCTAAAAAAAATATTGGAATTTCAAATAAAGTTCTTGAAGTTGATTTATCTTCAAGAACCTGGAATGTTTTTGAGGTTTCAAGGGAGGAAAGAAAACTCTATATTGGAGCAAAAGGTTTAGGGTTAAAGTTGTTGTTTGACAGAATAAATCCAGGGATTGATCCTCTTAGCGAAAAAAACATCCTCTCAATTGTCCCTGGTATTTTAACGGATGCAAAAGGAGGCTGTTCTGGGTGGTTTTATTCAGTTGCCAAATCTCCTCTTACAAATTTGTTTAATTCTTCATTCTGCAACGGTTCTTTTGGAGTTCAGCTTAGAACAGCAGGATGGGATGGTTTGATAATCAAAGGAAGAAGTAGAAAGCATATAATCTTAAAAATTGATAAAAATGGTGCTTACTTTGAAGATGGAGAAGCTATTTGGGGGTTTAGCACAAAAAAGTCCCAGGAAAAACTTGTAAAAGGTAAAAACGAAGCCGCCCTTGTGATTGGACCAGCAGGTGAAAACGGGGTAAAGTTTGCAAATATTAGATCAGGGAATAGCTTTTTTGGAAAAGAAGGCCTTGGTGCTGTAATGGGTTCAAAAAATTTAAAAGGAGTTGTTGTAAAAGGCGGAGATTATAAAATTCTTCCTGCAAATAAGAAAAAGCTTAATAAACTTAGAAAAAAAGCAAATAAATATACTAATCAAAACCAAGCCGGTTCATATCTTTTTAAAAGTTTTAAGCCTGAATCTTCTTCTGATTTAGGCGAAATTTTCAGTGAAATATTTACAAAACGAAAACCTTATAAAGTTTCATCTGAGGACAAAAAAAGCCTGATTGAACTTGGAGCAGCTTCAGTTATTGGCACAAACCTTAAAACTTCAGACTCAAGCATAACGGCTAAGTTTAATGAAATCTGTTCAAAAATGGGGATGGATACAATTTTAGCAGGAAGAACTATTGGCTGGATAATGGGAAGTTCAGAAAAGTGTGGCCTTGATTTTCAGGTGAAAACTGAATCCTATAAAGGGATAGAGGATTTTTTATATGAGATTGCATATTCAAGAGGTGAAGGAGTAAAAGCAGGTCTTGGTTTAGAAGAGCTTTTAAGGCAATACAACCAGGAAGATTTTACAACTAAGATGAAAATAAGGGAAATGGATGCTTTTATGAACGAGGCTTTGCCTGATTCTCAAATTGATTTTCATGATCTAAATAGCGGGTCCTTTAGTTTTTCTTTTTATGAGATTGCAATTGATTCTTTTTTTAGACTTTTAAAGATTGATAATCTTAGGTCACAACCTGGCTTTATTAAATTATTTGAAAATGTTTTTTGTGCTGTAAATTCACTTGGTATCTGCTGTTTTACATCCTATTTCTATGCTCGTAATCCCGTTTTGTTGAAATATTGTCCTAAATTAACTTTGAATATTTTTGTGAAAAGGTTTCCAGCCCTTGCAATTTCCCTTGTTAACTTCAGCCTTTATTCCAAACTTTTTACAGCTTTAACAGGAATAAAGTTGTCAAGAAAGGATTTTTTAAAAGCGGGTGAAAGAATCCATAAGCTTGAAAAAAATATGAACATACGGGAATACTCTTTAGGGAAAAAAGATGTTTTAAAAGGAAGAGGATCTCAGATTTAATAGGGTGATTTTTGGTTCATAGACTTGCTGTTGGAAAATTTCCACAAGCTTTAACGGTTTGTTTGCCCGCAAGAATATTTCAAAGATGTTTTATATCTAGATTAGCAATATATTGCATCTTTTTTAGCCGATTTTTTCTATTCGGACAAGTAAGCTAACCCTTTTTGTTTTAGAAAAACATTTTATGGTCGCCGTCTTATTTTGCAAGCTTATCTTGGGGGTGCTTCAATTTGATATTGTAAGAAAATATTTTCAATCTCAATTATCCCCAGGTTAAATTTTAACCATTTTTGCTTTGCTGTACCTCTCATCTGAAGGAAATAATTTTATCAAGATGGGTCTGATAAAAAAGGCTGTAATTAAAAAGAACCCCCTTTAAAGTCAAAGTTGTTTAATGCTTAAGTGCTTTGATTTTCTCTTTGTTTGCTCTCCTGGCATTAAGTTGTTTTTTTAAAAAATTTTTTAAACACCAGGTTTATACTTTTATTTAAGTCTTAAATAAAAATAAATTCTAGTTGTTTAATTGTATAACTCATTGTTTTAAAAGAATTTGGTGTTTGTCTTTGTTTGACAAATCAATTAAACTCTCATATCTTTCGTTCACCCTACAAACAAAACTTAAATCTCGCGTTTAGATTTTTCTAAAATTAGAAATATTCAAGGAGGCACAATGGATAAACTCAATTTTCAATTTTACAATAAAAATTTTTTAAATAAAATCAAATACCTCGATAAGCTGGCACCTGAAATAAAAGAAGAAATTGAAATCTGTGCTAATATAATTCCTTTTAGGGTTAGCAGTTATGTTCTTGATGAACTCATTGACTGGAATAATGCTCCAGATGATCCAATTTTCCAGTTGACATTTCCCCAGCCGGGGATGATAGGTGATGATAACTATAACCAACTGAAATTGTTGTATTTAAACGGTGAAATGGATGTATTTAAAGAGCAGGTAAGAAAAATTCATTTAGGCATGAATCCTCACCCTGCAGGACAAATGGATTTAAACGTTCCGGTTATGGATAAGACAATTCTTCAAGGAATGCAGCATAAATACGATGAAACTGTTCTTTTTTTCCCAACTCAGGGTCAGTTTTGTCATAGTTATTGCACCTATTGTTTTAGATGGGCTCAATTTATAGGATTTCAGAAATTTAAATTTTCATCGAGTGAAAGAGAAAGTCTTCATAAATATATAAAAACAAATCCCATGGTAACAGATCTTTTGTTTACAGGAGGGGATCCCATGGTTATGAAAACATCTGTTCTTGAAAAATATATTGAACCTTTTTTAAAGGAAAAACCTGAAAATCTTCTTAATATAAGATTTGGAACAAAAGCTCTGGCAAACTGGCCCTTTAGATTTTATCGGGATAAAGATTCAGATGACTTAATGAGGCTTTTTGAAAAAATAACAAACAAAGGTTACCATCTCGCAATTATGGCTCATTTTTCCCATTATAGAGAACTTGAAACTCCTGCCGTTGAAAAAGCAGTTAAAAGACTAAAGTCAGTAGGAGCCCAGATAAGATGCCAGGCTCCCTTGATAAAAAATATAAACGACAATAGTTATGTTTGGGAAAGAATGTGGAAGGGTCAATTAAAGCTTGGCACAATCCCATATTATATGTTTGTTGGAAGGGACACAGGGTCGAAAAAATATTTTGAAATTTCTCTTGCTAAGGCTTTTGAAATTTTTACCCAAGCCTATAGAAATGTTTCAGGATTGGCAAGAACTGTACGCGGTCCTTCTATGTCAGCCGAAATTGGTAAAATTCTTGTTGAGGATATCACTGAAATAAAAGGTGAAAAAGTTTATGTTTTAAAATTTGTACAGTCAAGAATTAAAGAACATGTAAATAAGGTTTTTTTTGCAAAATTCAACAAAGATGCCTCATGGATAGATGAATTAGAGCCAGCTTTTGGTGAAAAAGAATTCTTTTTTGAAAAAAAGCATAATGAGTTCAAGGAAAAAAAGTTAGATATACTTAGAAGCTGCACCAACTGAATACTTAAAGGCTTTTGGTTAAAAATATTTATTTTTTTAAACAAAAATTAAAATATTTATCCTTGACATAGCCATATTTAAGGAACTAATAAAGTATAACTTTGGTACAAACCTGATACATGGAGATGAGTAAATGCCAGATGAATTGCTAATTCATTATCTTTACATAATATCCTTTCTGATAGGAGGGTTTCTTGCAGCTTTTGCACCTTTTGTAATTGCATTGCTAGTTGCCCCTGGCAGACGGGATTCATCTAAAAGTCTAGATACTTATGAATGTGGTATGAAACCATATGGGGAAATGTGGAATTTCAGATATGGAGCTGCATATTATCTTTATGCCCTCATTTTTTTGGCCTTTGATGTTGATATTCTTTTTCTTTTTCCTGTTGCTGTGGCATTTAATTCTGTTGAAGCTTGGAGAGGGATTTTAGAACTTTTTATTTTCATAGGAATTTTATCTCTTGCAATTGTATATGCCTGGAATAAAGGTGTTTTTAACTGGGAGAGAAAAAAGGTTTAAAAATGGATAAATTTATTGAAAATACAAGATCTGATGCAGTCTTGGAAAACGCTGATTACCAAGGTCAGGGTCTAGTCCTTAAATTTGCTCAGGCTGATATTTTTTTGAAGCATTGCCAAGCAAACTCACTTTGGCCTTTAACTTTTGGAATTGCCTGCTGTGCAATTGAAATGATGGCTACAGGAATGGCAAGATTTGATTCCGCAAGATACGGAGCTGAAGTTTTTAGGCCTTCTCCAAGACAAAGTGACTTAATGATAGTAGCTGGTACAGTAAATAAAAAAATGGCTTCCACCGTTGTAAGGCTCTACGAGCAGATGGCTGAGCCAAAATGGGTGATCGCAATGGGAAATTGTGCAATTTCAGGCGGGCCTTTTGCGATAGAGGAAAATTATACTGTTATTGAAGGGGTCGATAAATTGATTCCGGTTGACGTATATGTTCCAGGATGCCCCCCAAGACCGGAAGCACTTCTTGAAGCAATTTTCAAACTTCAGGAAAAAATTACCGGCAAACGTCATCCTTTTCCTCAAAACAGACATCCATCAAGGAGTTAGGGTTAATTGCAATGGACACAGCTAAGTTTTTAAAAGAAATAGAGAAAATATCAGTAAAAGAAAAAAGCCAGGATATCCTTCCTGGAGTTGAGTATGAATTCACTGTTTCAAATGAAAATATAAGGGAATTTGTTTCAATTGCTTATAAAAGTGAATTTATGCTGCTTTTCGTAACTGCAGTACATATTGAACCTTTTCCTGTGGTAATCTACCAATTTGTAAACCCTGAATCAAAGTTTAGAATTAGAGCAAGGGTGTTTTGCAGTGAGACCAGATCTTTACCAACAATTTCAGATATTTTTAATGGTGCATCCTGGTATGAAAGGGAAGTTATGGAGTTTTTCGGACTTGATTTTGAAGGGCACCAAGATAAACGAACCCTTATTCTTGATGAATCTGATAAAGGGCTGAACCCTCTTCTTAAAAAAGAAGATAAAGCTTTGAGTGCTGAAGAAACAGGTTTTAAAAATACTTAGTGTTTTGGATTTGAAGTTTAGTTTATATTTTGGCTAGCAAAGTAAATTAACAAACACAAAGTCAGAGGAAATCTAAATACAATGACTTTAGAAAATGAAATTAAATGTGAAAATTTGGAAAGTCAGGGGAAGCATAAGTTCCTTTTAAACATGGGTCCCCAGCATCCAAGTACTCACGGTGTTTTAAGAGTTGTGCTTGAAATGGACGGCGAATACGTAATGGGAATTGATCCTGTAATAGGGTACAGTCACCGCATGCATGAAAAAATAGCAGAGGTCAGGCCGGCTCAATCTTTTCTCCCAAATACGGCAAGAATGGATTATGTGTGTGCCCTTCCTTACAATCATGGGTATGTTGCTCTTATTGAGAAAATGGCTGGAATAGAAGTTCCTGAGCGTGCAGAATACATAAGAGTAATTACAGTTGAGCTTAATAGGCTTGCAAGTCACCTCCTCTGGCTTGGAACTTTTCTTCTTGATCTTGGTGCTTTCACCCCTATTTTATATTGTTTTGATGACAGAGAGCATATTCTGGATATACTTGAAAGTCTTACCGGTTCAAGACTCACCTATAGTTTTCACAGGGTTGGCGGTGTTTACAAAGATATTGACGATGATTTCATCGAAAAATCCCGTGAATTTATGAAAAGGCTTGAGAAAAGATTCGATGTTTATGACAGGCTTGTAACAGGAAATGTGATCTTTCGGAATAGAACTGAAGGTGTGGGAGTTGTTAGTTCAGATATGGCAAGAAGATATGGAATTACAGGAGCAAACCTCAGGGCAAGCGGGGTTTCTTATGATATAAGAAAAGCTTTTCCATATTCAATCTATGATAAATTTGACTTTGAGGTTCCTTTGGGAACCAAAGGTGATTGTCTTGAACGCTATTATGTAAGAATCAATGAAATGAAACAAAGCATGAGAATTCTTTCCCAAGCTTTTGATATGATACCTAAAGGAGATATCAGAGCAAAAGTTCCTAGAAAACTGAAAATTCCAAAAGGGCAATCGTCTTTTTCAGTTGAATCTGCAAGGGGAGAGCTCTGTTATTATATGGTATCTGATGGAAGCGATGTTCCATACAGACTTAAGGTTAGGGTTCCTTCCTATGGCAATCTTTCAGCACTTGCAGAAATTTGCGAGGGGATGCTTATTGCTGATCTTGTGGCAGTCATGGGCAGTTTTGATCTAGTAATTCCTGAAATAGACAGGTAGAAAAATGGATTTTATTGCAAATTTACCACCACATTTTTTAAGAATACCAATTGCATTGATTCTTGTAGTTTCTCTTGTTTTTATCAATGCATTGATTATGGTTTACCTTGAAAGAAAAGTAGCGGGCCATATGCAGTTAAGACTTGGACCAATGGAAGTTGGCTGGCATGGTGTACTCCAGACATTAATTGATGGAGTAAAGCTTATGGCAAAACAGCTGATAGTTCCAAGAGCTGCACACTCTAAGCTTTTTAGGATAGCACCGCTTCTTGCTTTTGTTCCTTCTGTTCTTCCCTTTGTTGTAATGCCTTTTGCTCCAAAACTTCAGGCAGCTGACATAAACATTGGATTAATCTATATTCTTGCAATGGCATCTCTAAACGTTTTTGCAATTTTTGTAGCGGGCTGGGCTTCAAATAACAAATATGGACTTCTTGGAGCAATGAGGTCTATATCTCAAGGTATTGCCTATGAAATTCCAATAATTCTTTCTCTTCTTTCAATTGTATTTGTTGTTGGTTCTTTCAGTTTGGGGGATATTGTAAGTTATCAGGGTAAAATTTGGCTTTTCCTTGTTCAGCCTGTTGCTTTTTTGATTTATTTTGTTGCCAGTGTTGCTGAAACAAATAGAGCTCCCTTTGACCTGCCTGAAGCAGAAAGTGAGCTTACAGCCGGTTTCCATACAGAGTACAGTGGAATGGCTTTTGCTTTGTTTTTTCTTGGCGAATATACAGAGATTTTTGTTGTAAGTTCAATTGCAACAGCTGTTTTTTTAGGTGGATGGCACGGATTTCCCCTTCCGTATTTTGAATATTCATCTGCAGTTTGGTTTTTATTGAAAACATATTGTCTTATGTTTTTAATACTCTGGTTCAGATGGACTTTCCCAAGGGTAAGATTTGATCAGCTTCTTAATCTTTCCTGGAAGTATCTTATACCTTTTTCGCTTGTAAATCTTTTAATTACAGCAGTGGTAGTGAAGCTATGATAAAATATTTTAAGTATTTTTTTATAGGCCTAAAAAGCCTTCTTATAGGAATGGGCGTAACAATCAAAGCCTTTTTTTCACCAGTTGTAACTGTTCAGTATCCAAGGGAGAAAAATATAATTCCCCAAGCATATCGGGGTCATATTGTCTTGGTTGTAAATGAAAAGGCAGGAACGCACAAATGTATAGCCTGCGGCACTTGTTCAAGATCTTGTCCTTCTCATTGTATTGAGATTTCTTCTGAAAAAAAAGAAGGTGAAAAAAAGAAGAGCCTCACAAAATTTGATCTTGACTTTACCAAGTGTTCTCTTTGTGGAATCTGTGTTGAGTCATGTCCTGTCGGTGCAATTGAATATTCCAAGGAATATAATCTGGCAGGCTTTACCAAAGAAGAATTTCATTTTGATCTTCTTGAATGCCTAAAGGAGACTTCATGCTGATTTATTATTATATTGCCGAAGTTTTATTTTTTGCCTTTGTTGTTTTGACTTTTTTTGGCGGAATTTTGGCGGTAAAGTCAAAGCTTATAATTCATTCAGTCCTTGGTCTGGCTGTTTGTTTTCTAGGGGTGGCGGGTCTTTATTTCTATCTTGGATCTCCATTTCTTTCCATGATGCAGATTCTTATTTATGTAGGTGCTATTTGCATAGTGCTTGTTTTTGGAGTAATGGTCGGTTACACCCCAACTCAGATAGCAGAAAAGCATCTTAAAGGAAAAAATTTGGTTCTTGCTGTTTTGGCAGGAGTGTCTGTTTTTAGTTTGATGACAGCATTGATATTTAGAACCGAATTTGTTCCTGCTCTAAATAAAACAGGTGATTTTTCAATGGAGCGGCTAGGCAGATCACTTTTATATGACTATTGCCTGGCATTTGAATTGATTTCTCTAATTTTGCTTGCAGCAATTGTAGGTGCAATAATTCTTGGAAAAGGTGGAAGAGGGGACAATTAACATGTTTTTCAGCCAAACTTTGGAAACATATTTGCTGATAGCCGTTTTTTTGTTTGTTACAGGACTTTACGGAATGATTCAGCACAGATCTTTTGTGGGTATGCTGATTTCGGCTGAGCTTGTGCTGAATTCTGCAGCATTGAACTTTATGGCTTTCAACAGGTTTACAGCTCCAGATCCAGCTGTTGGTCAGGTTTTTACCTTATTTATAATGGGGATTGCCGCAGCTGAGGTAGCAATTGCAATAAGTATGGTTCTTGCAGTTTACAGGCGCTATAAATGTGATGATCCAGACAATGTACATGAAATGAAACATTAATATCAATATTTCAAATATCTTACAGGAATTTCAACAATGGAAACAGTTGTAACCGCTAAACTGATGATAACAATAATGTTGCCTGTCCTGGCCGCCTTGTGGGTAATGTTTTTTTCCGGAAGGCAAAATTTAAGGGATGCTGGTGCCATAGTCGGAGCTGTCTTGACTTTTGGTTCCATAGCTTTAATGATTGCTCCTCAAGTTATTTCAGGAGGTCATTACTCTTTTACTCTTTTTGAACTTGTTCCAGGTGTCAATGTTTCTTTTTTCATTGACGGACTTGGTCTTATGTTTGCAGGAACAGCTTCCTTTTTGTGGATTTTTGCAGCAATCTACTGCATAGGATATATGAGAGGGCTTTCGGAACACGCACAGACAAGGTTTTATTTTTGCTATGCAGTCGCAGTTTGTGGTGCAATGGGTGCTGCTTTTTCAGCCAACCTTTTTACCCTTTATCTGTTTTATGAAATAGTATCAATTATTACATATCCTCTTGTTGCCCATCATCAGGACAAAGAATCCTATGAGGGATCAAAGAAATATATTATTTATTTGATGTTTACCTCAAAAGCATTCCTTCTTCCTGCCATGGCTCTTATTTATTGGCAGTGCGGAACTCTTGACTTTGCAACTTCAGGTATAGCTGAGGGTATTTTTTCAGGTGGTGTTTCAAAAGGCCTTATAATAGCGATTTACTTTTTGTGCCTTTTTGGTTTTGCAAAAGCTGCGATCATGCCTTTTCACAGCTGGCTTCCTTCTGCCATGGTTGCTCCTACTCCGGTATCAGCACTTTTACATGCGGTTGTTGTTGTAAAAGTCGGTGTTTTTTCAATTTCAAGAGTGATGCTTTCAGTTTTTGGAGTAAATCTTTTATCTTCACTTAATCTTGGCCTTATCACAGCCTATATAGTTTCTTTTACCATTCTGACTGCGTCAATGATTGCATTATCCAAAACAGATTTAAAGGCAAGGCTTGCATATTCAACTGTAAGTCAGCTTTCATATATAATTCTTGGGGTTGCTATGCTTACCCCTAATTCTATTACAGGTGGTTTAATTCATATTACAAACCATGCTTTTGCAAAAATCACTTTGTTTTTCTGTGCAGGAGCAATTTTTGTTGCTACAAACAAAAAAGATATAAGAGACATGAAAGGGGTTGCATACCAGATGCCTTTTACAATAACGGCTTTTGGTCTTGCAATTTTAAGTATGATTGGTGTTCCTCCTGCCGGAGGATTTGTTACCAAATGGTTTCTTGCCCTTGGAACTCTGGATATAAATAATATGATTTTACTGACTGTACTTATGTTGAGTTCTTTTTTAAATGCCTGCTATTTTGTGCCTATATTTTTAAGATCTTTTTCCAGGATGCCGGAGTCAAATATAAATCTTGAGAAGTCCCCCTTAATTGCAATGATGGTGGTTCCTCTTTTTATAACAGCGGTAATTTCTGTATGTATAGGTATATGGCCCGATCTTTTCCTTAAAATCATTAACCTTCTGGTGGATACAATATGATGGGTAAATTTTTCGGTTTTTTACAACAAAATTCTAATATTTTAAAGTGGTTGTTTTTTCTTTTCCTTGCTGGAATAATTTGTTTTGATTTTTTTGTTCCAAGAAGCGGTAATGGTCATTTTTTCGGAGACTCAATTGTTGGTTTCTGGAGTTTTTTCGGAATCGTAGGCTGTCTTGTGATGATACTTGTATGCAAGGGAATAGCTCATTCTTTTCTCATGAAAGATGTTGATTACTACTGGGAAGATGAAGACGAAGGGATAGTGAGATGACACAGGTTTCATTTTTAATGCATCCTGCATCAGTATTTTTTATTGCAGCTTTTTTTATGCCCTGGTTTAAAAAAAACAATTTAATGAAGCCTGTGCTTGTACTGGTGCCTGTAATTGCAATGTTTCAGATAAACTTTCTTCCGTCAGAATTTGGAAATATAAGTTATCTTGGACTGGATCTTGTTTTAGGAAGAGTTGATAAGCTCAGCTATATATTTTTAAATGTATTTACGCTTATGTCTCTTATAGCTGGGATTTACAGTTCCTACTCAGATGGGTGGGAGCAGCGTGCAGCAGCTTTTGTTTATGGGGGCAGTGCTCTTGGAGTTACTCTGGCAGGAGATTATCTTACGCTTTTTATCTTCTGGGAGCTTATGGCTTTTTCTTCTGTTTTTCTTATCTGGTACAGAAAAAAAAGACAATCCCACAAAGCGGGTTTGAGGTATTTGATTATCCATGTAACAGGAGGTCTTTTCCTTCTTGCCGGAATAATTATAAGACATAGTGAAGTGGGTAATTTTTTGTTTGTTCCAATAGTGCCTGAAGCAGCAACATTTGGTGACTATCTGATCATGATAGGTTTTATGGTGAATGCGGCTGTACCACCTCTTCACGCCTGGCTTACAGATGCCTATCCCGAAGCTACAGTTATTGGTGCAGTATATATGTGTGCTTATACTACAAAAACAGCGGTTTATGTCCTTGCAAGAGGATTTGCCGGATTTGAAATTCTTGTGGTTCTAGGTGCGGTAATGACACTTTACGGTGTTTTTTATGCTGTAATAGAAAACGATGCCAGAAGAATTTTGTCATATCATATTGTTTCCCAGGTCGGATATATGGTTTGTGCAGTAGGAATAGGTACTACCATGGCAATCAACGGTGCATGTGCCCATGCCTATGCTCATATCCTCTATAAAGCCCTGCTTTTCATGGGAGTTGGCTCAGTTCTTGAGATGACAGGAAAATCCAAACTTTCAGAGTTGGGTGGTCTTTATTCCAAAATGCCCATAACTCTCATATTAACTGTGATAGGCGGAATAGCAATTTCAGGATTTCCACTTACAAGCGGATTTATAAGCAAGTCAATGATTATAACTGCAGCAGGTGATGAACACAGGATATTTATCATGCTCATGCTTCTCCTGGCTTCTGTTGGGACCTTTCTTTCAGTTGGTATCAAACTTCCTTATTTTATCTGGTTTCACAAAGCAAAACCTTCTGTTCCAGATGTAAAGGAAGCTCATCTTCCTATGATAGGCGGAATGTCAATAGCAGCTTTCTTTTGCATAATGATGGGTTTTTATCCTGATTTTCTTTACAATATGCTTCCCTTTGAAGTTAATTATCAACCTTATACAATGTATCATATTTCCGAAACTTTACAGATAATCGGATTTACAGGTCTTGGTTTTTATCTCATGCGGAAAAAGCTGGTTCCTGAAGATAAAATCAATCTTGATATTGACTGGTTTTACAGAAAAGCTGCCAATCCTTTTAAACACTTCTGCGAAGGACCTTTGTCAAAAATCAATGACATTGTTGGCGACATTTACAAAACCATAGGAACAAGATCTGCAATGATGTTTGCCAAGGCAATGTCCTGGTTTGACTGGAACGGAATAGATTATGTGATAGATGGAAGTGCAAAAGAGACTCTAAACCTTGGAGACAAGGTTAGAATGATTACCACAGGCAAAATTCAGCAATATATAGGAGCTGCTGTTTTAGTTCTATTTGCTGTCCTTATAGTAATTGTGCTTATTTAAAGAAGTTAACCCTTAAATTATTTAACGGCTGATAAATATGGAACAGTTTTTAATTTTTGACAATGTTTCTTACCCGGTTTTATCGATGCTTGTATTTACTCCAATTCTTGGAGCGATAGGGCTGTTTTTCATCAATTCTCAGTATATGATGAAAATATGGGGACTTTTTATTACACTTCTCACAGCTGTGATATCAATTCCTCTTTATACCCGTTTCGATACAACTACAGCAAAATATCAATTTGCTGAGCTTTACCAATGGTTTCCAACCATAAATCTGAATTATGTGCTGGGTATAGATGGAATCAGTGTTCTTCTTGTTATTTTAACGACTTTTGTTATGCCTCTTTGTATTCTTTGTTCATGGAACTATATAGACAAACGAATCAGAGAGTTCCTTTTTGTAATCCTTATAATGGAAGCTGCAATGATTGGAGTTTTTGTTTCCCTTAACACAGTGTTATTTTATATATTTTGGGAAGCAATGCTTATTCCAATGTATCTTCTTATTGCAGTCTGGGGAGGCACAAGAAAAGATTATGCTTCAATTAAGTTTTTTTTATACACATTGATTGCAAGTATTTTCCTCCTTGTTGCAATAATTGCCCTTTATATAAATACAGGAACTTTTTTCATACCTGAACTTATGGGAAGAAATTTTGCTTTTTCATTTCAGCTTTGGGTTTTTCTTGCATGTGCCATTGCTTTTGCAGTTAAGGTTCCCATGTTTCCTTTGCACACATGGCTTCCGGCAGCTCATGTTGAAGCACCTACAGCAGGAAGTGTAATTCTTGCAGCTGTTCTTCTCAAAATGGGTGGATACGGGTTTTTAAGATTATGTCTTCCCATAACTCCCCTTGCTACTCAAGCCTGTGTACCTTACTTAATTGCTCTTTCACTGGCTTCTATAATTTTTGGGGGGTATCTTGCTCTTGGGCAAAATGACATTAAAAAACTTATTGCTTACTCAAGTGTAGGGCATATGGGTTTTGTAACACTTGGTATTTTTGTTTTAAATACCGCTGGTCTTAAAGGTGCAATGCTTCAGATGATAAATCATGGTATTACAACTGGTGCTTTGTTTATTTGTATTGGAATAATTTATGAAAGAACCCAGAGCAGGGATCTTAAAGTCAACTCTGCCATAGGAATGTTTATGCCGATTTATGTAACATTTCTTGGAATTTTTTCTCTTTCATCCCTGGCATTTCCAGGAACAAACAGTTTTGTAGGTGAATTTTTGGTTCTTGTGGGAGCTTTCAAAAAAAGCAAACTTGTGGGTGCAATTGCAATTCCAGGAGCTGTGCTTGCAGCAGCTTATATGCTTAGATTGCTTCAGAAAATGGTCTGGGCTGACAGTGACGGGCATAAGCATGGAGACGGCAGCGAAAGAGGCTTGTTTGATCTTGATTTAAGAGAGAAACTGACTCTGGCATTTTTAACTTTCTTTGTTTTCTGGATAGGTCTTAATCCAGAACCTCTTTTAAATATAATGGATGAAAGCATAAATCATCTTTTAATCCAATATAATGACGGAATAACTCAGGCTGTTGATTCTTCTGAAGGTCTGAATCATGCTTTAAAAACTGTTAAATGTTTTATTGCAGGATGATTTTATTAATTAAAAATAAATTAATTAAACTGGATTATAAAAAATGAATTTACTTTTATTTCTTCCTGAACTGGTACTAATCTCAATGATTTTATTCTTTTTCTTTGGTTCCCTTGGAGAAAAGAATAAGTTTGCATCGGATAAATCAGCCCTTTTTTTTGCATTTTTTGCATTATTGGCAGCTTTAGCTTCCCTCAATGCAAATGGAGAGCTTTTTTCTGGCTATTATCGAATAGATCTTTATTCCCAAACTTTTAAGGTATTAATTCTTGCTGCTTTTTTTCTTGTTCTTCTTCTGGGCAGAGGAATCAAAGGAATAAAAAAAGAGATATCTCCTGAGTATCTAATGTTTCTTTCAATAAGTACCTTTGGCCTTACTGCCATCACAAGTGCAGCTGAGCTTATCACTATTGTTTTATGTCTTGAGATATCTTCATTTTCCCTTTACATTGCAATACCTTTTAGATCAGATGATTCCACAAAAATACACTATGAAGCAGGGCTTAAATATATTCTTTTTGGAGCAGTTTCAACAGCTGTCACCCTTTTTGGAATGAGTTATATTTTTGGTCTTTGCCATACCACAGTATTAAAAGAGCTTTTCACAGTTCTTCCATCTATGTTAAATGAATCTCCAGCTGGAATTATTGGCTTTGTTTTAATGCTTACAGGTTTTTTCTTTAAGCTTGCACTTTTTCCCATGCATTTTTGGACTCCTGATATTTATGAAGGATCTTCCAATGAAACTGCAGCTTATATTGCAACTCTTCCAAAACTTGCAGGTCTAGCACTGATTATCAGATTCGTAGCTCTTTCAGGTGTTCAGTCAGGAGAAATAATTTTAGTTCTCACTGTGCTTGCAGCACTTTCAATGACACTTGGTAATCTTTCAGCTCTAGTTCAAAAAGATATAAAAAGACTTATTGCCTATTCAACCATTGCCCATGCAGGTTATGTGATGATTGGTGTATTGAGTGCTGGAACTGAAGGTTTTTCTTCTTCAGTTTATTATATTGCAGGTTATGTCCTTATGAGCATTGCTTTGTTCTTTGTAATCTATAATGTTTCTGAAAACGGGGAAAATATTAGCTTTGAATCATTAAAAGGATTAAGTAAAAGATCTCCTTTTCTTGCTTTCACCCTTGCTCTTGCAGCATTTGGAATGGCCGGAATCCCGCCTACAGTAGGTTTTACAACCAAGTTGATGGTATTTACCTCTGCAATTGCAAAAGGTTATTATGCAATTGTTATTATCGGTGTGATAAATGCAGGCATTTCAGCTTATTATTATTTAAAACTTGTAAGAGCAGCCTATACTTTGGGTGATAATAGCGAACCTAGGTTTTCAATTGGGTTTGGAAAGGCTTCTTTTGCTATTTTGATTAATCTTGGAATTTTAGTTACAGGGGTTTATCCCGAGCCAATAATCTCACGAGCAGTAGAAGCTGTTAAGTATATTTTTATTTAGGATGGAAACTATTTGTTTTTATTATATGCCCGATTGCCCAAGGTCTTATTTTTCACTCAGGAATTTAAAAAATGAAATTAAGGATCTTGACTTTCAGCTTAAAATAACAAAGGGTTTTTACTTTAAACTTAACAATAAACTTAGTTTACCTCCGTTTATTGTATATAAAGATAAATATTTAACCGGTTTACTTTTGACTAGAAATCAAATAAAGTTATTTTTAGAAGCTAACTAGAATTTTAAATTATTAAATAAATTAAAAAGGAAATCAAAGTAAAACATAGATTTAATCTTATGAATAAAAAAAAGAACAAAAAGGATATTATCAAGGCTCTTAAAGAACTTAAAAAATTCAGGATCAAAAAAAATTACAATAAAGTTAATCTTGATGAAAAAAATCCCGGCTGGGAGGAATCTGAAGAAAACTATTTGAAATCACAAAAAGATTGGCTTGAAAAAGTTAGTAAAAAAAAGAAATAATGATTGCCAAGTCAAAATTTAAATATTTACCTTCTGAGAAGTTTTTAGAAATTAAAGAAAAAATTATCAGATGGAAAAAGTTTTTAAGTTATTATGAAAACGGCTCTTATAATATCAAGGAAATAAGAAAAAACGCCTTAATTGCTGCAAAAAATATTAAAAACAACACTCCTGGAAATGTTTTTAAATTTTCAAACTCCCGTCTTGAATGGGTTAGAGAATCTAGTCAAAATTCAAAAGTTAATATTTTATACATTCACGGGGGAGGATTTATTGCAGGTTCTCTTGACAACCATAGGCCGTTTGCAAAAATTTTGTCAAAGAAACTTAACGCCAATGTTTTAATGGTTGATTATCCCCTTGCACCTGAAAACAAATATCCCACACAATTAAATGAAGTATTAAAATCTTTTGAATTTATGAAAGAAAATTCTTCAAAGTTTTTTTTTAATGGAATTTTAGGAGACTCTGCAGGAGCAAATTTAGGGCTTGCTGCGATTTTAGAATTAAATAAAAATCAAAGATTAAAACCAGATTTCGGTATTTTTTTATCTGGGTTTTTTGACCTTTGTCTTAAAAACACCTCAATTGAAGAAAACAAAATTAAAGATTTTGTATTAACTCGAGAGTTTTTGGAGTTTTGTGTAAAGTCTTATTCAGGTGAAGGAAAAAAATTGAAAAAATCAAGCCTATCTCCTGTTTATGGAGATTTTAATTCCTCATGCGATCTTTTTTTTCAGGTTGGAACAGAGGAAATTCTTATGGAAGATTCTATCAATTGTCACAATAAAGCTGTTGAAAGTAATGTTGATTCAACATTATCAATCTGGCCTTTGATGATGCATTCGTTTCAAAGTTATTATTCATGTTTTCCAGAAGCAGATTTTGCAATCAGGGAACTTAGTGCTTTTATTGAAAAATCAATTTCAAAACCTGGTTGACTTTAACTTTAGTTTTATAGTAATGAAAGATTTCTGATTAACACCAACCAAGGGAGTAGGTATGACTGAAATTGAAAAGATTTTTTCTTCTGAAGTTTTAAATGAAATCTTTCCATCCGAAAAATCCGATAAATTTTTTGAAGCTCTTTTCGGTGATACCGAAGATGGAGCATATGATATTTCACTTAAGTTTAGGGAAGAAAATGGTCAAGAAATTGTTTTTGACTTCAACCTTGATCAAAGGCCGGGTAAATGTCTTGTATGCAGCCTTACTTACGGTTTACCAACGGTTTTTGCCAAGCATCCTGTAATTAATATAAATGAAATTGTAGAAAAAATAGCCTCAAAAATCGGGAAGTCAGATCTCAAACCTGAATGGGAGCTGGGCAAAACAATTTCATTAAGCAAAGAAAAGCATCTCATCCCCCTCCGCCTGAAATTTAATTAGTAAAACTTTAAATTTAAATCCTATAACCAAACTTGAGTTTTTATCTCCAACTATATCTGATGAAGTTTTTAACGGAGGTTAATCAAAATTGCCTCCGTTAAATTTATGTTCTTTTTATCTACAAATCAAATAAAAAGTTCGGGCTCTTTTCTTTCCAGGAATTCCAGCTCCAATTCTTCCTTATGTTTTATAAAATCAGGAGAATCAAAGTGTTTGGCTTCTACAGGACATTCTTTGATGCAGGCACAACATTTAATGCAAATTCCTTTGACAGAAGAAACATTGTCTGGATCTATTGAACCCATGGGGCAAACATCAACACAGATTTTACAATCAATACAATTATCCTTTGTTTTTGGTTTGATTTTTCTGAAATCATATAAAGGATTATTGTTTTCATCTTTTACAAGATAGTAGGGTCTATAGGGTCTATTTCCCTTGACCTGAATTTTATTATAAATAGTTGACTTTTTAAGTTTTGAGTGAACTTGTTTTGCAAATTTATCAACAATTTCCATATCAGACTTGTCAGGCCTATTGCCGCCTAGGATTTTAGAAAAAGAATGCTGACCTATAAAAGCGCCTCCTCCAATTACAATAAACCTGTTTGATTCCATTATATCTTTAAGTTCTATAAGAGCGTCATCATAATTACGGTTTCCATATAAAACTATTGCAATTGCAGGAGTATTATTTCCTTTGATAGAGTTAAGATAATCAAGAAGAACATTAGGAACCCGGCCGGCATAAACAGGAATTCCCAAAATTATAAGTTCGTTTTTGTCAAAGTTTAAATGGTTTTTTCTTGCTTTTGGTAAAGTTATATCTATTGAGTTTACAGAGTTTGAATTGTTGATTGATTTTGATAATTTTTCGGAAAGGGCTGAAACAATTGTTTTTGTGGTCTTTGTTGGGCTGAAATAAATTGAGTTAATTTTAATATTCATAATAATAACCTCAGTTTAATCTAATATTTTAAAGGGTTTGTTTATTAATTATCCAGGAGTTATGGGTTAGTTTTACATCTACAATTTTTAAAATAATCTGTATAGTACTTGTCGTCTAAAGATATTGGCAGAGTCTCCAAAAAAATGATTCCAGGGAATCATAGTTCCTACAGGAAGTGTTTTGACGGCAGCTCCAAGTAAAATAAAGCTACACCATTGATCATATGATAGTAAAGTAAATTTAATTCCTTAAATTTTGTTTGACAAACAATAAATATTCACATTTGAAGTTTAGTATGAAAGATTAATGGTGGTTTTGATTTAAATTTATCTAAAGGAGGTAATTTGGACATTAATGGGTTAATAATTAATGAAATTAATAAAGGCTTTATTGTTGAGGATAAGTTTTTTCAATTTGCCAAAGATCTTGGAATTAATATAAATTTTAATGATTTAAAAGATATTGTATCAAATTATGATAAAGATTTATCAGAAGAAATTGTTTTTTATATTTTTACTCCTGATTTTGAAATGAGAAAAAGATTTGCTTTGATCTGGCTTAAAATTCAGTCTCAAGCTCAAGGTTTTAATTTGGAGACTATTTTAAAAAAGGTTAATCCAACAAAAATTGTTTATAAAGAATTGTCTGAGTTTGTAAATTTAGACAAAGAAGTTTTGAGATATTTTTTTAAAAAACTTGGACTTTTAAAAAAAATTGACAAGAAAATTTTAGCAACTTTGAACAATTTTGACCCAAAAGAAAAAGGACTGATAGCTTCTTTTCTCTGGAAAGATATTAAAAATATAAAAAATGAAAAAATAAGTATTTTAAATGATTATCTTAAAAAATCTTTTCATCCATTTTTGTTTTCTAAAAATGAATTTATATTTTTTCTTAATATTTTAGGGGGTTGGAAAAGTAAAGATGTTAAATTTCATACTTATCTTAAAAAACTTTTTTATATCTACAACAAGGCAGCCAGGCAGGCTGTTGAAACAAGTGAATTTTTAAAAAATAACAATGTAGAAACATTTATGATTCAGGGAGGCAGGGTATCTTTTGCAAACCCAGATGAAATTTTGGAAAAAAAGAATCTAGTCTGGGAAATTGCATCAAGACTTGGAGTTCATAATCAAATCTATATTGAAAATGAACTTAAAATAACTATCAAGTCCAAATAAAAAATTCAGGCTTGATAAAGTATTAAAAAAACTAAGCTTTAAAAGTTTAAATCAAACTTTGATTTTCTGAATTACTGAAAAAGATCCATTTAATAATAATTCCATAGGAAACTATAGCTAAAAGAGCCATAATTGGTGAAATTGAACCTATAGGGGCAAAAATAAGGGCAGTAATCCAGTGAAGGGCAATAAACTTTTTAGAATGAAGCTCTATTGGGAAGTCTTCAAACCTGACAAGAACAGCAAGGCCACTAAGATTCCATCCATATACCGAAGCAAAAGAGTGGGTTCTTAAAAGGATCTCACTATTTTCTTTTGAATAGTAAGATGTCATTTCCAAAGCTATATAGGCTATTCCGCTCACCCCTGTAAATAATAGAAAACACATTCCTGAAACAAGAAAAGCCCTTTGCTGTTTATTGAATTTATCTGTAAAAAACACATAAAATATTAAAATTACAGAGAAAAACAATATAAATGCAATTATAAGCTGGGCTATAAACAATTCAAAAAGAATGAAAATAAAAAAAATAATCACTCCAAGGTTTACAGTCCAAAAGCCTATGTTTTTTAAAACTCTTGTAAGATGAATTCTATTGTCGCCTGTAAGCTTGAACATTACACACATTGTAATAAGAGAAAGAGGGAAGGAAAAGCCCAGAAAAAAAGTATTAAGCTCAAGTTTGTCCATTTTTACAAAATGGATGAATTCATTATTTATCATCACAAGACCTGAAATTAATAATCCAAGGGAGAGACACAATATGGCAGCATTGTGAAATTTTCTATGAACTATTATTCTTTTGTTAAAAAACATCCATGGGAAAAACCCAAATTTTTTAATCCTGGCAGCTTCTGTAAAAACAGAAAGAGAAAAAGCACAAATAATTGCCAAAATATAAAGTTCAGTAAACGCAGCAAAAGCAAAAATAAGTGAAATTAAAATAAAGATAATACTGTTTTTTGAAAATATTGGTTTACTCAATGTGTATGAGTAAATAATTACTCCGCCCGCAGATAAATTAAAAAGAAAAATATGAAGACGATCAAAATGAAGGCCGTCTATTGGAGGTATTAGATGATGTGTAAATCCAAAAACAAAAGCAACCCACATAAGAAGAGATAGAAAAATTTTTTCTTTAAATTTCATTTTAGGCTTTCCTTTCCAAGCATTTCATCAATAGCTTCCTTTGGAGTGTTATGAAAAAATTTAAAGTTATTTGCAAGAAGTTTATCAGGAAAAACCTTTGCTCCGCATAAAACAGTTTCATATCCTTTTTGGCCCATAAAAACTTTGATTATAAAAGATGGAATTCTAAAGTAAAAAGGGAGTTTAATAGAAGTTGAAATGTCAGTCATAAGTTGATTGAATGTCACAGGATTGTTTGAGCAAAGATTTACATATCCTTTGATTTTTTCGTTAAAAACTATATGGTAAACCCCGTTTATCCAATCTTCATGTGAAATCCAACTTAGATACTGGTTTCCCGAGCCTGGAATAGCTGCAAGCCCTGAATAAAATCCCTTTAAAATAATTGGAAGAGCCCCTCCTTCAGGGGTGAGAACAACCCCTGTTCTTAGAATAATTGTTCTTGTTTTTTTGTTTGTACATAGTAAGGCAGAGTCTTCCCAGATTTTACAGACTTTGGAAATAAAAAGGTCACCGATTCCTGAGGTTTCGTTTAACAATTCATTACCTTTATTTCCGTAAAAGCCCGTTGCAGAAGATGAAATAAAAATGCTTGGAGGGTTTTCAAGGCTGTTTATTGTTTTTGCTAAAAGGGTAGCTGTGTTTTTTCTGCTTGAAACAATTTTTTTCTTTTTCTTTTTTGTCCAATACCCCTGGGCAATTGGTTCTCCTGAAAGATTTATGACAACATCTGTATTTGTAAAGGCTTTTTTATCTATTAAATTTTTATCAGGATTCCAGTAGAATTCATTTCCATTTTTAGGAAGTCTTCTGACAAGCTTTTTCACCTCATGGCCAGCTGTTGTAAGTCTTGGAATAAGAAGGTTTCCAAGGACTCCTCCAGAACCACTTATAAGAAAGATTTTTTTACCTTTAAATTTAGAGTTTATCTCAAGATCTCTTTTAAGAATTTTATGCCTGAGTTGAAAAATTGTATTAAGTTTTTTTAATATAATTTTTTTAAATAAAGGAAAAGTTATGAAATGAAAAAAAAGTTTAAATTCAACCCGGTCTGTCATTTCGCAAAAGCCATTTTCATCTTCTTTGAAAATATGCTTGTGTTTCCACTTTGAAAAAGGTCCAAAAGTTTGAATATCTTCAAAATATTTGTTTTTTATATATTCAGTGTGCTTTGCTTTCCAGGTAATTTTTACAGGATCATAAAGATGCATTTTAACTTTTGCGCCTTTTTTAATTCCTCCTTTGTGTAATTTAACAGAAATTTTCTGCCAGGGAGGGGAAAGTCTTTTCAAGGCTCCAGGATTTTCATGGAAATTAAAAACTTCTTTTTTAGTGAATTTAAGCTTTGTTTTTTTTTCAAATATGATCATGGTTTTCATCCTTGGATTTTTGTCTGTAATTTAGTTTTGGTTCTTCTAGTAAAACTACTGTATCCTGGGGGACAGACTTGGTCAGCCATACGTTACCGCCTATTACAGCACGCTTTCCAATTATTGTATTTCCCCCGAGAATTGTTGTTCCTGAATAAACAATTACATCATCTTCCAGGGTTGGATGTCTTTTAATTCCTCGAAATTTTTTACCGGCATCTTTGGGAAGTGAAAGAGCTCCAAGGGTAACTCCTTGGTAGAGTCTTACGTTTTTACCGATATTTGTTGTCTCACCAATAACAACCCCTGTTCCGTGATCGATTGCAAACCTTTCACCTATGTTTGCACCGGGATGAATATCTATTCCTGTAGCACTATGTGCATACTCTGTCATTATTCTGGGAATAAGAGGAATCTCCATTTTATAAAGTTCGTGGGCAATCCTGTATACAGTGATTGCAAAAATACCGGGGTATGAAAATATTATTTCATCATAGTTTTTTGCTGCGGGATCTCCATCAAGGGTTGCTTTTACATCTGTAGCAAGAAGCTTCCTTAAATATGGTATTTGTCTAAAAAGCTCAAGTGCTGATTCGTAGCCTTTATTTATGCATACCTCACATGGCTTATCATACCTGAAACATTCATGACGTAAGCTTTTTATAATTTGCTCGGCAAGCCTTGGAAAAAGATAGGATACACTTAATCCTATTTTGTATTTCAAATTGTATTGTTCTATTTTTCGCTTTGAAAAATATCCAGGAAAGAGGATTTTTATAAGCTGGTTAATAATGCTTACAATTTCATCCCTTGAGGGTATTGGTTCGTTATTTATATGGATAAACAAGTCCTCGTCAAAACAAGAATCAATTATTTTTTCTGTAATTCCATGTATTTTTTTTTTGTATTCTTCCAAAGAGTCTTTGGATGGTTCGCATAGTTTTGGATCTTTTAAAATCTTATTCATTTTGTCTCTTTTTTTAAGTGTGAACAGTTAACTTGAGCAACCTTTAAATTTAACAAACTTTATATTAAGCTTATTAAATTCAATAAAGTTTAAAAACAATATGCTCTTGTTTGTAAATAGAATTTAATATAAAATTAAAAATTTTGAAATCTATATATTTAAGGAGTTGAAATGAGAATTGTAACCAGACCTGATCTTGACGGTGTTGTTTGTGCTGTTTTGTTATATGAAGCTTTGGATATTAAAGAAGATGTTTACTGGGTAGAACCAAACCAGATTCAAAATAATGAAGCGGATATAAAAAAAGGTGATATCCTTGCAAATATTCCTTACCACAAAAATGCAACCATGTGGTTTGATCACCATGTTTCTAATTTGTTACCAGAAACGTTTGAAGGAAAACATGAAATTGCTCCCTCGGCAGCAGGGGTAATTTACAATTATTATTCAGATGTTTTTAAGGATAGATTTAAAGATCTTATAATAAATACAGATAAAATAGACTCAGCAGATCTAACCATGGATGAGGTTAAGTTTCCAGAAAAATATCCTTATGTTCTTCTTTCAATGACAATCAAAAACAGGCAATTTAAAGATATTCCATACTGGAAAAGGCTTATTGAACTTCTTCGAAAAAAGTCAATTGACCAGATAATGAAAGATCCTGAAGTTAAAAAAAGATCTGACAAAGTAATTGAAGAGAATTTAAAATGGAAAACTATTTTAAAAGAAAATACAAAAACAGATGAAAATGTTTCTATTCTTGATTTAAGAGCTTTTAAAACTAAAGCTCCTTCTGGGAATAGATTTTTAATCTATTCAATGTTTCCTGAAACCAATGTAAGCGTTAAAATAAGATGTGCAGATGATGATGAAGAAAAGCTGATTGTTAGTATTGGACATTCAATTTTCAATAAAACCTGTAATGTTAATCTAGGAAACCTTCTTGCAAAGCACAATGGAGGAGGGCACAAAGGAGCCGGGGCATTTTCAGTAAAAAAAGAACAGTTTGATGAAAAAATAAATCTTATCCTTAGTATTTTAAAGAAAAATTTACCTTTAAAGGACTAGTTTGGGTATAATTAATGAAAATTAGTTTTTATAAAAAACCTGGGGTTAACAAAAAATTTCTAGAGCTAAATGAGATCTTTTCAGCTGCTGATTCATGTAGAAAGTGTGGGAAATGCCAATCTGTATGTCCTGTTTTCAGGCAGACCGGGTTTGAGCAGCATACAGCAAGGGGAAAGCTTACTCTTATAAATGGGCTTAAAAATAATTTTTTCTTTAATCCTTCCTTAATAGAAAAGCATTTAAGATTTTGCCTTTTATGCGGGAGATGTGAACGGTCCTGTCCTTCTGGGATTGATACCTTGTCTGTTTTTCTTAAAGCAAGAACAGCAATGAATGAGTTTGATAAAAAATCTTTTTTAAAAAGATTTCTGATAAGAGTTTTTGTAAAATTTCCTTTTCTTTTTAAGCTTTTTAAAAGGACAAACAATTCAAATTTAAATAATTATCAGTTTGAGAAGGTAAATGAAAAAAAGCTGATTTTTTTTACAGGCTGTCTATTTGACAGAGTTTTTGAAGATACAACAAAAAGAGCTTTAGATTTTTTTAAAAGTTCGGGTTTTGATCCTGTTATTGTGGATGATGAGTGTTGTGGCCTTCCTTTTTTAACATCAGGAGACAAAAAGGGGTTTGTTAAGGCTGGAGACAAATTATACGGAAAGTTTTTAAATTCAGGATCAAATCTTATTGTTTCTGGGTGTCCTACTTGTATTTCAGCTTTAAAAAATTTATGGCCAGACTTTTTTGAGTTTGGAAAAGAATTTAATAGAAACTTTGAAGTTTTAGATTTTCATCAATTTGCAGCCAGAGTTATTAAAGAAAATAAATTTGAGTTTAAAGGAAAGGCAGAAGAAAAAATCAAATGGCATCTCCCCTGCCACCTGAAATCTCTTGGCGGTGAAAAAGATGCTGAATATGTTTTAAAAAAATGTTTAAACTTTAAGCCTTTACAAGAGTCCAAGCTTAATTCATCCTGTGGCTTTGGAGGTACATTTAGTATTGATCATCCTGGTATTTCAAAGAAAATTCTTGATAAAAAGGCTGGTGATCTTAGTCTTAAAGAAGGAGAAGTTCTTGTAACAGGCTGTCCAGCATGTGTTTTGCAACTGGAAAGAATTAAAAGGGCAGGAAACAAAAAAAGAGTTTTTCACACAATTGATCTTATTGGCGGAAAACAGATAAAAAAGTTTTAAAGGAGAACTTATGGCTCTTTCCAACAAAGATAGGGTGAAAAAATTATTTTCAGTTTTTTCCGGAGAAGATCAGGTTTTAATTTTAATTAATGCAGATCCTGATGCAATGTCATCGGCTATGGCTGTAAAAAGACTTTTATGGAGAAAAGTAGCAGGGGTTTCAATAGCAAAGATCAACAAGGTCAAAAGGCCTGATAATCTTGCAATGATAAGGCTTCTTGGAATTAAAATGATTGATATAGAAGATGTTGATAAGTCAAAATTCAATAAATTTGTAATGGTTGATTCTCAGCCATCTCATAGCGAGTTGTTTAATGGGTTTGATATTGATGCCTTAATTGATCACCATCCAGATACAGGATACAAAGCTAAATTCAGTGATATAAGACCTACTTACGGTGCCAATGCCACCATGCTTACTGAATATTTAAAAGCTGCCAAAATAAAACCATCTGTAAAGCTTGCTACTGGATTGTATTATGGAATAAAAACTGATACTTCAAATTTTCAAAGGGATACTCTCCCAGAAGATATAAGGGCTTTTCAATACCTTTTTAAATTTATCAATCCTAATCTTGAAAGGCGAATTGATCAGGCAGAAATTCCCCTTGAATTTCTTCAATACTATGAAAAGGCTTTTAGTTCAAAAGTCATTAAAGGAACCAGGCTTTATGTTCATTTTAAAGAAGTTCCCACCCCAGATGTTCTTGTTCAGATTGCAGACTTTTTCATGAGAGTTGATAAAGTTAACTGGACAATAGTTTCAGGCGTTTGTGAAAAAAAAGTTGTAATTATTATAAGAAATGACGGAATAAGAAAAAATGCTGGAAAAGTTGCAGAAGCAAGCTTTGGGGAATATGGCTCTGCCGGAGGTCATATTGGAATGGCAAGGGCTGAAATTGAAACCAGTGCTATTGAAGACTTTGTTTCAACAAAAAATCAGCAAAAACTTGAACTTTGGATAAGAAATCATATTGAGCTACGTACGAAAAAGAAAAGGACAAAGCCTTGAAAATAACAATTCTTGGTTCGGGAACCTGTGTTTTTTCGCTTGAAAGAGCATCTTCTTCTATTCTTCTGGAAACAGAAAATACAAACCTTTTACTTGATGCTGGCACAGGCTGCACAAGAAGACTTCTTGAAAAAGGTTTTGATATTTCAAAAATTGACGGAATTTTTCTTTCCCATTTTCATATTGATCATAGTGCTGAACTTGTTCCAATTCTTTTTTCTCTTAAAAACGGAGGTCTGCTAAACAATAAAAACAAGTTTTTTCTCATGGGAGGTTTGGGGCTGAATGACTTTTATAATAATTTAAAAAAAGTTTATGGTCATTGGATTGATATTGGAGAAAAACTTGAAATTTTAGAGTTTGATAAAAACAAAAGGAATTTTTTGGAAATTTTTGACATAAAAATAAAAGTTTTTCCAGTGAATCACAGGCCGGAATCTCTGGCTGTTAAAATTTCAGATAAAAAAGGAAAAAACTTTGTATATTCAGGTGATATGGATGTTACCCTGGGATTTGAATCATTTATAAAAGGCTCTAATCTTTTAATCATAGACTCTGCCATGCCTGATAATTTAAAAGTTGATGGTCATCTTACACCTGCTATTGCTTCTGAAATTGCTTTAAAAGGCAAGGTTGAGGAATTGGTGCTTACTCATTTTTATCCCCAATGTGAAAAAGCTGATTTTTTAAATGAGGCAGAAAAAATATTTAAAGGGAAATTAACTCTTGCTTCAGATCTTATGGAGATAAAATTATAAATGGAATACTATCCAGTATATTTAAATCTTTGTGGGAAAAAAGTGCTTGTGGTTGGGGGGGGAAAGGTAGCTTTGAGAAAAACAAAAAGACTTCTTAAAGCAAATGCTTCAACTATAGTTGTATCTCCTTTTTTTGTTCATGGTTTTTCAAATCTTAAATCCCATAAAAATCTTCTTTTAAACTTAAAAAAATTTGATACAAATGATCTTTACGATGTTTTTCTTGTTTTTGCTGCCACAGATGATTTAATTCTTAATTCTGAGATTGCAGATATCTGTGAAAGAAAAAAAATTATTTGCAATATTGCAGATAATCTTGAAAAATCAGCTTTTATTGTGCCTTCATCTATTAAGAGGGGAGATTTGATCCTATCTATTTCAACAGGAGGAAAAAGCCCTGCCTTATCAAGAAAGCTTAGAAAAGATTTTGAAAAGAAGTTTGGTGATGAATATGAAGTATTTCTTTATTTTTTAGGCATAGTCAGAGAAGAAATTTTGGAAAAAAGAAGAGGTAATCCTGAAAATAAAGGGATATTCAGGGAAATGGTTTTTGGTAATTTGTTGAATTCTATAAAAAATAAGGATATTGAAGAAATAGAAAATGAATTAGAGGAGATTTTAAACAATGAAGCTCTTTCTGGGAAGCTTATGGAAAAACTCCTCAAAGACAAAAACGAATATTTTTTTGATGTCGAAAAAAACAGCTTTTCCTTTTTATCAAAAGAGAGTGATTTATGATTTTTTCAACTTTAATTCTTTTTAGTTTATCTTTTTGTTTTTATGCTTTTTCACAGCTTAAAGCTGACTTGCGACTAAGAAAAACAGGGTTTGTTTTTTTATGTCTGGCTTTTTTATCATTGGGCGGTGAACTTATATTTCAAGGAATAAATTTAGGATACCTCCCTGCTTTTGGGATTCGGAATATTTTACTTTTGTCTTCATTTTTAATTTCGTTTTTTTTCATTTTGCTGTTTTTAAGATTTAAAGTGGATCTTCTTGGAGGAGCAGTTGCTTTATTTTCAGGCTTTTTGACTGGATTAGCTCTTTTCTTTGACAGTTCCCGGTATCCGGGTCAGGAGGATTTGGGCATATTTATGACAGCTCTTCATGTATTTTTTACTTTTTTTGCCAATGCGGCTTTTTTTACAGCCTTTGTAATAGGCATATTCTATCTTGTTCAGGAAAAAAATATCAAAGTTAAAAAGCATGGGATAATTTTTAAAAGACTTCCTTCCCTTGAAATTTTAGAGTCATCAGGGAATTTTTGTATCACCTGGGGATTTTGTTTTCTTACCCTGGGTCTTGGAATAGGAGTGATTTGGTCAAAGCAAATTTTTGGCCGTTTTCTCATGATAGATGCTAAAGAAATTTGGTCATTTCTTATCTGGCTTTTATATGCTGTGATTATTCACGGAAGAATTTCTTCTAGATGGAGAGGAAGAAAAGCGGCAATAATGTCAATTATAGGCTTTGCAATAGTAGTTTTTTCTTTTGTCGGGATTAATATATTTATGGATACTTCCCATGGTGAGTATTTTATGGGGGAATTATAATTTCGGAGTTATTTTTATGAGTGTTTTAAATCAGCAGGAAATAATTGTTGCAGGAATGAACCACAGAACAGCTCCTGTGGAAATTAGAGAAAAATTATCTTTAAATAATGAAGAGATTGAAAAAGCTCTTAGTTTAATGAAGGATAAAAAAGTTTTCAAAGAAGCTTTTTTATTTTCTACTTGCAACAGGGTTGAGGCTGTTTTTGTTTCTGATTGCCCTGAAGAGGGTATTAAAAAGCTTTTTGAAATTCTTGCACTTGTAAAAAAGATCCCCATGTCTGAATTTATTCCATGTTTTTACAAACTTAAAGGGCTTGAAGCTGTAAAGCATATATTCAGAGTCTCTTCAAGTCTTGACTCCATGATTCTTGGTGAGCCTCAAATTTTAGGTCAGGTAAAAAGTGCTTATAAATGTGCCACCTCCGCAGGAAGTTCAAAGGTGATTTTAAACAGGCTTTTCCATAGGGCTTTTCATTCAGCAAAACGAGTTCGATCTGAAACTGGAATAGGCGGCCATGCTGTTTCCATAAGTTATGCAGCCATTGAGCTTGGGAAAAAAATATTTGGCAGTTTTTTAAATAAAAAAGTTCTTTTAATAGGTGCCGGAGAAATGGCGGAACTAGCTGTTGAGCATCTTGTTCAAAACAGTGTTTCTCATGTCTATGTTGCAAACAGAACTTTTGACAAAGGCCTTGATCTTGCAAAAAGATTTTCAGGCTCTGCAATAAGGTTTGAAGAAGTATTGTCAGCTCTTGAATGGGTAGATATAATTATTTCTTCGACTGGTGCTCCTAACTATATTCTTGACGCTAAAGATATGCGTCAGGTGATGAAGAAAAGAAAAAACAGGCCGATTTTTTTTATTGATATAGCAGTTCCAAGAGACATAAATCCTGATATTAATAAAATTGACAATATTTATCTTTATGATGTTGATGATTTGCAGGATGTAGTTGAAGTCAATATGGAAGAAAGAAAAAAAGAGGCGGCCAAAGGTGAAGAAATAATTAAAGAAACAGCAATTAATTTTTTAAGTTGGAAAAAAAGTCTTGAGGTTGTCCCCACAATTGTTGAACTTAGAAAAAAAGTGGAGGATTCGGTTAAATATGAAGTTTTCAGGACAATGAAAGATTATAATCTTGAAAAAGAGTTTGAAACTGAGTCTGTTGAAAGAATGATTAGTTCAATTTGTTCCAGGCTTTTGCATGATCCCATAGCATTTTTAAAAAACCCTGGATCCCATAGAGATACCCAATCATATCTTCTTCTTGTACGTAATCTTTTCAATCTCGATCAAAAAAAAAATAAGGAATGCGAAGTCAAAAGAATTGTAAATTGAGTGAACAAGGTTCCAAGTTGATTGTTAATTGGAGTTAGCATTGCTAATTTAACTTTACTTTTATGAGTTGTTTTGCTATCAAAACAAGTTAATTTATATCTGATAGACTAAGCCTAGATGAAAGGTGCCGCCCGATGAAAGAAAAAGATTCTCAATACTTTAAACAGGTTTTAACAGACCAGCTCAAGGAACTTCTTGCCCATGGCGACAACACTGTAATCGGAATGACTGAATCCAAGGAAAATTTCCCAGATCCTACAGATAGAGCTTCCCATGAAACAGACAGAAATTTTACCTTAAGAATACGGGATAGAGAGCATAAGCTTATCAAGAAAATAAAAAAAGCCCTTGATCGGATTGAAGAAGGTAGTTTTGGTATTTGCGATACCTGTGGTGAAGAAATTTCACTTGAAAGACTAAATGCAAGACCTGTTACCACTGAATGCATTGAATGCAAAACAAAGGCAGAAGCCAGAGAAAGAGCTCTGGGTATCTGATTTAAGAGATGATAGACCTTCACATACATACAACTGCATCTGACGGTGTATATTCACCAAAAGAAATTCTTGAAATGGCTTCAGATTTGGATCTGGAAGCCATTTCAATAACAGATCATGATACAATTGAAGGTTCAAAACAAGCTTTAGAGCTTAAGGGAAAGAATTTTCCAGATATACTTACTGGAGTTGAAATTAGTTCAACTGCTCCGAAAAAGTTTAAGATTCCCGGAAGTGTTCATCTTTTGGGTTATAGATTCGACCCTGAGGATCAATCTTTGGAAGATGAGCTTGTTCTTCTCAGAAATTCAAGGAAGAATAGAAACCCTCTTATAGTTGAAAAATTAAAAGAACAAGGCATTGAAATTTCAATGGAAAGCCTTGAGCAGTTTTCAGGGGATGTGCAGATAGGAAGAGCTCATTTAGGAAGATATCTTTTTGAAAAAGGATATGTTGAGAATGTTGAGCAGGCATTTCAAAAATATCTTGGAAAAGGAAAACCCTGTTATGTGGACAAGTACAAAATACCAATAAAAAAAGCTATTGAAAAAATAAAATCAGCTGGAGGGGTTCCTGTAATCGCACATCCTGGTCTTATAGATAGTTATGAAAAAGATGATTTTCGTAAGTTTTTTGAATATTTAAAGGAACTTGGCCTTGAAGGAATTGAGGTGTTTTATCCTGGCCACTCAAAATCTTTACGTTCATTTTTTTTAAACGAGACAAAAAGGCTTGGGCTTCTTTCAACTGGAGGAAGCGACTTCCATGGTTATAAAAACGAGGGACTGGTTTTGGGCAGGGGTAGAAACAATCTTAATATTCCCTATTCTGTTTATAAATCAATAATAGAACGCTAAAAAATTTTTGGAGTATTTACCTGAAGAGATAAATTCTTGTCTTTCCCGGTAAATAATCCCAAAATCTGAAGTTGATTTTTTATCAGCTTAATTTGGATGGTGATTATGGAATCAGTATTAGATGAATACAAAGAGCTTGAAAAAGCAATAAAGTATAAGTTTAAAGACAAGAAGCTTTGTTTTAAAGCACTTTGTCACAGCTCTTATGCAAATGAAGCTAATGAAGATATAAAAGACAATGAAAGGCTTGAGTTTCTTGGGGATTCCGTTGTCAACCTGGTTGTAGGCGATATGTTGATGAAGCATTTTAAAAAGATGGATGAAGGAAATCTTTCAAGAATAAGAGCAAATCTTGTAAATGAAGTTATGCTTTCTAAACTTGCTAGAAAAATTTCGCTTGGTAATTATTTAAAATTAGGAAAAGGTGAAGAAGGTTCAGGAGGGCGCGACAAAAGCTCAATTCTTGCCGATGCTTTTGAGGCTATTATTGCTGCGATTTATAGGGATGGGGGGTTTGAAGATGCCTATAAAATGGTTGAGTTCATGTTTTTACCTGTAATTGAAAATGCAGGGAAACCTGAAAATTATCTTGACCCCAAAAGCAGACTTCAGGAACTTGCACAGATGAAATACAAAGAACCCCCTGTTTATAAGGTTGTATCTGAAATTGGACCAGATCATGATAAAGTTTTTAAGGTTGAAATGAGAATTTCAGATATAAAAGCTACAGGAAAAGGCAAGAGTAAAAAATCTGCTGAGCAGGAAGCTGCCAGGCAGGGTCTTGAAACCCTGGATGATTGATCAACCTTTTGTAATTCCGGTTTTTATACCTTTCCATGGCTGTCCCAACAAATGTTTTTTTTGTAATCAAAATGCAGTTACAGGAAAAAGCTCACCTGTTTTACCTGAAAAAGAGGAGCTTTTTAAGCATTTCAAAAAATTTATTTCATTCTCAAAAATTAGTGACAGACCAATTGAAATTGCCTTTTTTGGAGGTAATTTTCTTGGAATGGGAAATGATATAATTTTAAAATATCTTGAAATAGCAGAAAGTTTTTGCAGGGAAGGCAAGAACAGAGGGATTAGGTTTTCAACAAGACCGGATACAATTTCCAATGAAAAACTAGACCTTGTTTCCAGATTTAAAATCAAAACAATTGAGCTTGGAATTCAGTCTATGGATGACAGGGTTTTGAAAAAATCCGGCAGAGGGCACACTTCAAAAGACTCTATCAATGCAGTTGATCTTATAAAAAAATACAGGGAAAAATTTGACCTTGGTCTTCAGATTATGCCTGGACTTCCCGGAGAAACAAGGAGCAGTATTTTTAGAACACTTAGATTCCTTAAATATAGCAGTCCTAAATATTTAAGGATTTATCCCCTTGTTGTTTTAAAAAACACCCACTTGGAAAAAATGTATTATAAAGGTGTTTTTAAGCCTCTGGAGTTAAATCAGGCAGTTGAAATGTCTTCTTTGATAAGGGATTATTCCAAAAGAAATAAAATAAAAATAATAAGAATGGGCCTTCCTTCTGAGGCTGCTGAAAAAGATAATATAGTTGCAGGACCTTGGCACCCTTCTTTTGGTGAGCTTGTAATTTCAAGAAGCTTTTATAAGAAAGTTTCAATGAAGATTCTTTTATCCAATAAATCAACTTCTGGAAAAAATCTTTATATTTTTTTAAACCCTTCCTTTGAATCAGGAGCAAGGGGGTTAAAAAACAATAACATTAGTAATTTAAAGAAAAGATTTTGTTTTAAAAATATATTTATTGAAAAAAAACCTGAAATTCCATTTGAATCTTTTTTTATAGAAACAAGATGATAAAGACAAAAAATCCAACCTAAAAGTCTTGTACTTCAAAATAAATGACCAAAAGATTAATTCCAGTCATTTCTTTAATTTTTCCAGTTTATTGAGTTTCTACATTCCAAATTTAAAAAAATCTGTCTTGTCCTTTACTTTTTCCCTGGCAGGAGAAGTTTTTGTTGGTTCAGTGCCTTTTACAAAACATTCAAGGATTTCTTCTTTTGTGTCGGGTCCTGGAAGCAGACCGGTTTCAGCATCAATTCTTTGGAAGATTATATTTTTTGGAACCTTGAAATCATTTTTTGGCATTCCTTTATGTATATCTGCCATAAAATCTGTCCAGATGGGACTGGCGGCCTTGGAACCGGTTTCTTCTTTTCCAAGGGATTTTTCATGATCAAAGCCCACCCAAACTCCTGAAATATAATCTGTGGTGTATCCAACAAACCATGCGTCATTAAGATTGTTTGTGGTCCCTGTTTTTCCTGCAACTGGTCTTTGAAGTCTTTTTGCTCTCCATCCTGTACCGTCTTCAACAACACTTTTAAGTATGCTTGTCATTATATAGGCTGTTTCTTCAGGAATTACTCTTTTAGGTGAATCGAGGTGTTCAAACAAAACTTCACCTTTTTTGTTTTCAATTTTTTTAATAAAAACAGGGGAATAAAAGTTTCCTTCATTGGCAAATACAGAATATGAATTTGTCATTTCAAGAAGTGATAAACCAGAAGAACCAAGAGCTAAAGAAAGATCCCTGTCAAGATGGGATACTATTCCCATTTTTCTTGAATAATTTATTGAATAATCAATGCCGATTTCTTTCATAAGTTTGATCGTCACAAGATTTCTTGAAAGAGCAAGAGCTTTTCTAAGAAGTGTAGGCCCATAAAAAGTTTGGTTGTAATTTTGGGGTTTCCAGGTGAAATCTTGTTCTTTATCGTGAAAAACAAAGGCATTGTCCATGATTACAGAAGCAGCTGTATAGCCTTTATCAAGGGCAGCAGAGTAAACTATAGGTTTAAATGCTGAACCAGGCTGTCTTTTTGACTGGATTGCCCTGTTAAACTGACTTGATTGAAAGCTTTTTCCACCAACCATAGCAGTGACTTCACCTGAGCCTGCCTTAATGCAAAGAATTGCTCCAGACACTTCAGGGGTTTGTTCAAGGGCAGCTTCCCAAATATCAGTTTTTTCGTTTTTTGATACAAGCCTGATGAGGACAAGGTCATTTTTTTTAAGTGCCTGTCCTGGACTTTTTATTTTATGGTAAAGATAGTATCTGTTTGGATTGGGTTTTCTTGCCCAGGACATATTTTGGATGGGAATTTTAGCACTGGATTGGCAAAATTTTACAATAGCGTAATTTTCCTTGTCGTTTATTTGGACAACCACAGCTTCCAATTCAAAACCTGGCTCTATTTGATCAGAGTTTACAAGGTTTTTTTGCTTATCTAGAAAATGTTGGATTTCATCTTTGGAAAGTCTTTTTAAGGGGCCTCTGTACCCTTGTCTTTTGTCCAGCTCCCTAAGCCCTTTATTAAGGCTTTCATCTGCACTTCTTTGGGCATCAAGAGAAAGGGCAGTGTAAACATTCAACCCTCCTTTATAAAGCTGTTCTTCTCCATATTGAGCAAGTATAAGCTTCCTTATATGCTCTGAATAGTAGGGAGCTTTTTCCATAAAAAAATTTTTGGCTTCAGCAAATTTTATTTCTTGATCAAAAGCATTTAAAGCATCTTGTTTTGAAATAAAATTATTTTGCACCATTTGTTGAAGAACATATTTTTGCCTTGCTTTTGCTCTTTGAAAATATCTTATGGGAGAATAGCGACTGGGAGCCTGGGGCAGTCCTGCTAAAAGGGCACTTTCGCTGAGACTAAGATTGTTGGTAGTTTTACCAAAATAAATTTGTGCAGCAGCTTCAATCCCATAAGCTCCGCTTCCAAGGTAGATCTGGTTAAGATAAAGATAAAGGACTTCTTCTTTTGAAAAATATTTATCAATTCTATAGGCAAGGATGGCTTCTTTTATTTTTCTTGCATAGATTTTATCAGGGGTAAGAAAAAAAGATTTAGCAACCTGCTGGGTTATTGTAGAGCCTCCTTGAACAATTTCACCTGCATTTATATTTTTAAAAAAAGCTCTTCCTATACTTACAAGGTCAATTCCTCCGTGTTCATAAAATCTGGCATCTTCAGCAGCAATAAAAGCTTGTAAAAGATGTTTTGGCATTTGGTTAAGGGGAACAAGTATTCTTTTTTCCTTGTAAAATTCTGCAACTTTATGGCCTGAAACATCAAACACTTCTGTAACTTGGGGAGGATAATAATCTGACAATGATTTTATTTTAGGAAGGTCTTTGCTATAATACTGATAAAGTCCGGTTATTGACAAAACTCCACCGATAAAACAAATAAGAATCATAACAAAAAAGATAAAAGTAATTTTTTTTATCAAAGATGTTTGTTTTTTATTTAATTTATTGTTTTTTTCTTTTGCAGTCATTTTTTTATTATTTTATAGTTAAGGTTTGTTTTAGTAACGAAAATATCACTAACAGATCAGATTTAATCTGGCAATATCTACTTGTATAGCACAGTATAATAAAAATAAAGGGGATTTCATGGAAGAAATTTTTATAGATTTTGATAAAGAAGGTGGGCTTGTTCCTGTTATTGCTCAGGATCAAGAAAACGGAGAGGTTTTAATGCTTGCATATATGAATAAAGAAGCCTTTGAAAAAACTCTTGAAACAAAAAAGGCAACTTATTTTTCAAGGTCAAGGAACAAACTTTGGGTAAAGGGAGAAACATCGGGACATACCCAGCTTGTATCTGATATAAGATTGGACTGTGACAATGATACAATTCTACTCATTGTTGAGCAAAAAGGAGGAGCGGCCTGCCATAAGGGATATAGTTCCTGTTTTCACACTTCAGTAAATAGCGGAAAACCTGTAATAATGGCAGAAAAAGTTTTTGATCCAGAAAAGGTATATAAATAATATATGGAATTTAAAAGTAACAAAAAAGAATATTTAATCAAAAGTGCTGAATTTTTAACAAGTGCAGGAAATGAAAGTGAATATCCTGATGATAGTGTTCCTGAAATTGCTTTTGCAGGGAGATCAAATGTAGGCAAATCAACTCTTATAAACTGCCTGGTTAATAGAAAAAAACTTGTAAAAACAAGTAATACTCCCGGAAGAACCCAGAGGATAAACTTTTTCGAAGTAAACAATGCTTTAAGGTTTGTAGATCTTCCTGGGTATGGCTATGCCAAGGTGTCCAAAACAATGAGAGGGGAGTGGGAAAAGATGATTGAAGATTATCTTATTAAAAGAGAAAGTTTGTGCTGCCTTGTCTGGGTAATGGACATAAGAAGAGAGCCTGCTGAGTTTGAACATGATTTTGCACTTTGGCTTGAAGAAAAAAATATTTTTTATATCAATGTGCTCACAAAAGCTGACAAGTTTTCCAAAACAAAACAAATTGCCCAGAAAAATAAAATTGCTTCAAAATTAGGATTCAGTGAAGAGGTTTTTATAACTGCTTCGGGAATAAAGAAAACAGGAAGAGAAACACTCTGGGAAAAAATTTTAAAAGCAGCAGGAGTTGAAAATGATTGATTCAAATTTTATCTTTAATGAAAAACCCGATTTTAAAGCAGGATATGTTTCAATTATTGGAACCCCTAATGTTGGCAAATCAACTCTTTTAAATCGTCTTTGCGGTGAAAAACTGGCAATTATAACTGACAAGCCCCAAACAACAAGAAACAAAATACTTGCAGTTATTAATAATAAAAACTCGCAAATTGTTTTTATTGATACTCCGGGGATTCATTCTTCTGAAAAGATTATGAATAAAAAAATTGTAGAAAAAGCCCTTGAGGCTTCCAAAGAAGCTGATTTGATTTTATATGTTGTTGATCTTTTAAATAAAGATAAAGATGATGAAATTATAGTTGAAAAACTCAGTTCAATGGATAAAAAAGTTATTCTTCTTTTGAATAAATCAGACCAGGTGAAAGTGAAAGAAGAGATTCTTCAATCAATAGCAGGATGGAAAGAACGGCTTGAGTTTGAAGATATTATCCCAATTTCTGCTGTAAGGGGAGATAATATAGAAAAAATTATACCTGCAATTGAACAAAGACTTGATTTTTCCCCTCCTTTTTATCCTGAAGATTTTTTAACAGATCAGCCTTTAAGATTTATTGTCTCTGAAATTATACGGGAAAAAGTTTTTAATCTCACCCATTATGAAATTCCTTATTCTGTTGCAGTAACCATAGATAAATTTAAGGAATCTTCCAAAAAGATTGAAATTTTTGCAAATATTAATGTTGAACGGGATTCACAAAAAGGAATAGTAATTGGTAGAAAAGGTTTGATGTTAAAAGAAATTGGAACCCGGGCAAGGCTTGAAATTGAGGATTTTACAGGAAAAAAGGTAATGCTCCACCTTTTTGTAAAGGTGAATAAAAACTGGACTAAGAAACCAGGAGTTTTCAAGGAGTATGGTATAGAATAAATGTTTACTGATGAAAAAGAAATAAAAAGAGAAAAAGCAAAAGCCAGAGAAATAAGAAATAGTCAATGGTGGAAACGGAGGCTTTCCAAAGGGATATGCTATTATTGCTCTAAGAGCTTTTCGCCTGATGAACTTACCATGGATCACGTAGTTCCTTTATCAAGAGGGGGGAAAAGTACTAAAGGAAATCTTGTGTGTTCCTGCAAGGAGTGTAATAACAAGAAAAAAAACCTTCTTCCAATGGAGTGGTCAGAGTATCTTTCAAATCAAAGAAGCTGAATAAATGGTTTTATGAAAAAGGCAGACAAATGATTATAGTCTGCCTTTTTGTTTATGGATATTTAATTTATTGTTTTGTTTTTGACTTTTTAATTTCCTGGCATAGCCTGTGAATGGTTTGGGCGTGCCATTTTCCTCTTCCGGAAAAAGTCGGAAAATCATTTTCTGTAAGATAAAGAGCAACTTCATCATAAGTTGAATTTTTATCTCTTAAGCTTTGAATTAGATTTAAAATATAGGTTCTGCTTGTTTTTTTTATCTGCTCAGCTTCTTCTGCACTCATGATAAGATTGCTTTCATCAAGAATTTCAGCCGGAGCTGTTTCCTGAGCAGGCTGAGGTGAAGGCAATGCTTCAAGTTTTTCCATGAAAGCTGTAAATAAGTCTGCAATATGTTCAAGAGCATTGGCCTGTCTTTCCTGGGCGTCTATATTTCTTTCCAGTAAAAGAACCTGATCCTGAAGTGTTGTATGAGTATCTTCAATAGAGTTTTTCAGTGAAGTAATAACTTCTTCTTTAATTCCCGAAGGTTTTGGAGCCCTCCATCTTCTATCATTATTAGATCTTCTTTCAGGATAATGGTTTCCTATGCTGTTACCATCATTGTTTCTATAGGGTTTGTTGTGTTTTTTGTTGCTGTTTGCTGTTCTTAATTTGTGAAGAAATTCATTCATAAATCTTAATCCTTATCTCCTTTTATGGCTATTATATTGATAGTTAACCATTGTTAATTTTTGTTTCCTAAAATATTTAAATTATGATTTTTTTATTTGGATTTGATAAATAAACACATGGTTATGTTGAAAAAACAATTTATTTAAAAAAACTCTTAATGTCAAACACAATTTAAAATTACTACAGATATTAGATAGTTAAGTTTTAATGATTTTTTGGTTAAGCTGAATATGTTTTTAGGATAAATATTAAATTAATGTTTTTATTATTATATTTAAATTTGTTAAAAATCCAAGTTTTGCTCAAGATATAAAACAACAAAGCCGGCCTTATTAATTTAAAACCGGATTTGTTGTTTTTAAATTAAACAAATTTTTAATTGTCAAAGGGGAGTACAATGATCCTGCTTTTTGGATTTTTCCCAAGCCCTCCTGATTTATCTGTGTTTGCAATTATCAATTCTCTTTTTCCGTCATTATTGATATCAAACAACTGAAAGTCAGAAATCCATCCATCGAAAATTCTGGTAGAAAAAACTTCTTTAAAGGAAATTCTGTCCCAGGAAATGCCCGAAATATAGCCTTCTTTGAAAAATCTCAGCCTTTGAAGAAGTCTGCTTCCCCCATCTTGGTTTTTTATTGAAAGAAGAAGATCTGTATTGTTTTCACCCTTGATACTAATTACCCTTGTTGGAAAAAAATATCTTGAATCTATTTCGTCTCTTCCTTTTTGTTCATAATCAGCAAAGGTGACAGAGCCTCCGTATTCAGGCTCGGATTCATATATTTTCTTTAAATCATTGGAATAAAAATCTATGACTCCGTTAGCTTTTAGAAATGCCCATTCATTTGAATCAGGTTTTGTAAAATTGCCTCCAGCAATTCCAGGAAAAAATTCAAAGTCTTTTTTCATATGGAAATCTTTAAAGCTGAAGTCTGCTGTATTTAAAACTTTTATCCCTTTTCTGAACAGCTCTGTTTTTAAAAAATCTCCCTGCTTTGCAATTATAATTTTTTCACCTGAGGCCAGGTCGGCAGATTTGTAAAAATAGTTTGAAGGAAAACTTTTGTCTTTTATAATTGTTTTAGTTTTATTTTTTAGAAAATAAAGGTTTGACTTGAAGCTTTTATTTCGATTGTGAAACAAATTAACTATAAACATACTTTTGCCCCCTTTATTGAAAGATTCAATCCATAAGGGAGAAAAGTTAGGCTGGATTTCCAGACTTGCAATTGTTTCAAGTCTACCATCTGTTATTGTTGAAATGTTAAAATTTGTCTTAGTGAGCCACCCGATTTTAGGAGTATTGTTATAGTCTGATTTAACAATTGTTATTCCAATTATTTCTTCAGGAATTTGTTCACTTAAAAAAATGATTTCAGAATCAGGCTGTTGTTTTTTCTCTGGCTGTTTTTGGAATTTAGCCGGAGAACTTTTTATTGTTTTGCTTTCTATTATATCTTTAAATAAAATTCCAACCTCGTTGATATTATTTAAAATATCTGATTTTTTATCACTTTTTTTATTATAAGACTCAATAATTTGTTTGTTTTGAATAAGTGAAGCAGATGTTATTGAAGTATTTTCAATAATAAGAATACTACCTGAAATTGTAAAACCCTCATTGCTTTTTGAATCAGTTAAAACCGCTCCGTCAGCAGAGGATACAAGGCTTTTGAGAAGTGAATCTATTCCTTCTGAAAGATATTGATCTTCTTTTTCTGAAGAATGAATTTTGAACTTTTCAATATAAACCAGGGATTTTTCCATTGAAAACACATTCAATGGAAAAATCAAACAAACCAAGACAAAAAATAAGGTAAAAGATAAATTTTTCAATTTATTCACCCTAGCTCCTGAGCTTTTTTCATTCCGGAATGAAAGGCTTTAAGGTTTGTCTCCATAAACTGGGTTTTTGTTTTTTCACGAATTGTTTTTTCAATAACTTCTTTTTTAATGGGAATAAGGTTTTTTTGGGCAAGGGCTCCAAGAAGAACCATGTTAAGACTCAATGTTGTACCAGCTTCAATTGCAAGTTTGGTTGCATCAAAGCCAAGAAATTTTTTTGATTTTGCTTTTAAAAGACTTTCGATTTCTTCCTGCTCAGGATATTTTGCAAGTCCTATTGCTGATGTAAAAGGCTGAAGAGGTCTCATATTGGTTATAATTTCAGAGTTTTTATTGCATTTTGCAACAGCTCTTAAAGACTCCAGGGGTTCAAATCCAAGTAAAATGTCTGCTTCCCCATCTGCTATAATTGAGCTTTTTGCATCTCCGAAAAGAATTGAAGATTCAACAACTCCTCCTCTTTGAGCCATTCCGTGAATTTCACTCATTTGAACCTGAATTCCAGATTCAAGGGCTGCTTCTCCTAAAATTTTTGAAGCAAGCAAATTACCCTGGCCTCCCACTGCAACTATTATTAATTTAGTTATTTTGCTCATGCTTATTGTCCTTAATATTTTTATTTGATTTTTACCGGAGAAATTGCATTTTCAGGGCAAATCTGGGCACAGACCGAGCATCCTGTACACATTTCCGGATTTATTTTGACCTGATCCTTTTCTATGTAAAAAGCTGGACATCCAAGGTCATTGACACAGTTTCTATGGTTTTTGCACTTGTCCTGGTTAACCTGAAACACTGTTTTTTTGCCTTGTCCAAGCTGTTTTGCATATAAAACACATTTTTCCTTTGCAATAACAACAGAAACTCCCTTGAAATTCATTGCTTCTTCAATGGCTTCCTGGGTTCTTTTGATATTGTAGGGCTTTACGGTTTTGACATAGCCAATTCCAAGGCTTTTTACCACAGTTTCTATATCGATTTGATTATAATTGTTGTACCCTAGCTCAGTCATATCAACACCTGGGTTTGGCTGGTGTCCTGTCATTGCAGTTGTTCTATTGTCAAGAATTACAACGGTAATATCATGGTTGTTGAAAACAGCATTTAAAAGCCCGTTTATTCCTGAATGGAAAAAGGTTGAATCTCCAATAAAAGCAAGGGTGTTTTTCCCTGTGCTTTTTGAGAAACCGCAGGCAGTTCCAATTGATGCACCCATGCACAAAACAAAGTCTCCCATTGAAACAGGAGGAAGAAAACCAAGAGTATAACAGCCAATATCTGAAGGATAAATTGTGTCGGCACCTCCTGCTTTTTTGGCTGAATAGAAAACAGCTCTGTGGGAGCAGCCTGCACAAAGATTGGGGGGTCTGTTCGGTAAAACAGGAAGATCTGAAATATCTACTGGCTGTGCACTTTTATTTTCTAATCCAAAAAATGTTGAAATTGCATTTCTTACTATTGAGGGATTGAATTCATAAAGTCTTGAAAAAAGCTCCTTGGATTTTCCTTTTATCTCACAGGTTACTTTTTCAGTCTGGGCAACGGAACGAACATATTCTTCCATTATAGGTTCTCCTTCTTCAACAATAAGAACCTTTTCGCAGCCCTTGAGAAATTCTTTTATAAGAGCATCTGGCATTGGGTTGGTAAATCCAGGTCTTAGAACTTTAAATTTTTCTTCGTTTCCAAGTTCCTTGATTGAATCGCATACATAAGAATAGCTTACTCCATTACAGATAATTCCAAAGCTACCCTTACCCTCAATAAAGTTGTATGAGCATGAATCTGAAAGTGTTGCCGCTTTTTCAAGGTTGTCTAAAAGAATTTTATGTCTTTTTCTTGAAACCGCAGGAACAGAAACATAATTCATGGGATCTTTGATGAATTTACCTTTTGTATCAGGCGGAGTAATCTCTTTAAACTGAACTACTCCTGAAGAATGGTTGATCCTTGTTGTTGTTCTGAAAATTACAGGTTCATTAAGCTGCTCAGAGAGATCAAAGGCATATTTGATCATTTCTTTTGCTTCATCAGCAGAAGAAGGTTCAAGAACAGGAAGTCCTGCAAGTTTCCCATAATATCTATTGTCCTGCTCATTTTGACTTGAAAACATGAAAGGATCGTCTGCTGTGAGAAGAACAAGTCCTTTTTTTACCCCAAGATAAGCCAGAGTCATAAGAACATCTGCTGCAACGTTTACACCAACATGCTTCATGAGACAAAGACTTCTAAGGCCCGAGTTTGCGGAGGCCGCTGTAAGTTCTAAAGCAATTTTTTCGTTGGAGCTGTATTCAAAATAAAGGTCTGTTTCCTTTGAAATCTGAAAAAGGTTTTCAGAAATTTCCGATGATGGTGTGCCAGGATATGTAGTTGCAAATGCTACCCCAGCTTCAATTGCACCTCTTGCAATAGCTTCGTTTCCCAGTAGGAAGTGTCTGCTTTCGGGTTTTCCCTGTAAAAGTTTATGCATTGTTTCCGTCCTGATCTTTTTTAGGTTGAGTTTATTGTACTTAAGTACTGAGATATAACATGAGTTTTTTTTGTGTAAAGTTTTAATTGGATGAAATTAAAAAAACCTTTTTTTCTTTATAGATTTTGGTTTTGCTTAAATTTAAATTTTAGTAATTGGTATTACCAATTACAAAATGATTAAAATCAGATGGTTGTTGCGTTTTATTTGGATTAAACTTCTTGTTTTTATCAGCTTTTTTTTCATACCTAGTTTCTCTTGTCTACTATAACATATTGATTTCACACTTTAAGCTTATATGTCTAAAAGTTTTCAGATTTTTTATTGACTTAAAAAACGATATTATATAGCGTATTGGTATTACCAAAGAGAGTTGATTGAGATGAAAGGGTTTTGAATGGAGGCAAAGTACGTATTTAAAAGAGCTATTCAGGGAAGGGCAGTGGAAGATATTTTACTTCAGATTGAAGCTGCAATTTTAAACAGAGATTTCCTCCCCGGCGAAAAACTGCCAAGCGAAAGGGAGCTTCAGCTTCAGTTCGGCACAGGAAGAGGGGTGGTCAGGGAAGCTCTTAAAATTTTAAAGCAAAAAGATCTTTTAGAAATTAGAAAAGGTTCAAGGGGCGGAGCTTTTGTCAAAGAAGTTGAAGTAGGTAAAATAAGCGAAACTTTATCCTTGTTTTTAAAACAAAAGGAAATTGAGCCTGAAAAGCTCATAGAATTCAGGGAAAATATAGATCAGACAATAACTATTCTTTCCATAGCAAGGGGTAGTGTGGAAGAAAAAGAATATCTTTATGGAAAAGCAGTTGAACTTAGTAAACTCATTTCTTGTGAAAATCCAGATTTGACCCTGATTGGCGAAGCTGACAGGGAACTTAATATTCTTTTGGCTAAAATGACAAAAAATCCTTTGTTTGACTGGATAATGGAAGCAGTACAATTTGGTTTTTCATCATATGACTATGCTTTGTATGAAAAAGAAGAATTTAGAAGGCTTACAGCTGATAATTGGAAAAAAACAGCTTTTGAAATCAAGAGTAATGAACCTATGAAAGCACTTTCTTCTATTGGTTATCATTATTCTCTTTTAAGGCAGTGTATTGAAGACAAAAAAGCAGACAATAATTTAATTAAAATTTTTAGGAGGATTAATGGGAAAGACAAACTATGATTATATAATAATTGGAGGAGGCTCAGCCGGAAGTGTGCTGGCAAACAGGCTTAGCAAAGATCCATCAAATAAGGTTCTTGTGCTTGAAGCTGGAAGACCTGATTATAAGCTTGATTTCAGGATCCATATGCCGGCTGCTCTTACCTATCCTTTACAGGGAAGATTTTATAATTGGTGGTATGAATCTGATCCTGAACCATTTATGAATAATAGAAGAATTTATCAGCCAAGGGGAAAAGTTCTTGGCGGCTCCAGTACAATAAACGGAATGATTTATATACGCGGCAACGCAATGGATTATGAAAAATGGTCAAGAATAGAAGGGCTTGAAGACTGGAGTTATTTTCAATGCCTTCCTTATTTTAAAAAATTTGAAACAAGGCTTGTGGGTGCAAATCTCTATCACGGAGATAAAGGGCCACTTAAAATTTCAACTGCAAAGTGTGAAAATCCTCTTTTTGATGCTTTTTTTGAAGCTGTCCAGCAGGCAGGTTACCCCTTGACAGAAGATGTTAACGGCTACCAACAAGAAGGTTTTTCAAAGTTTGACCAAAATATTTACAGGGGAAGAAGATATAATGCAGCAAGGGCATATATTCATCCTGTCAAAAAAGAGAGAACAAATCTAAAAATACAATGTTTTGCCAAGGCTTCAAGAATTCTTTTTGAGGGAAATAAAGCTGTTGGGGTTGAGTTTAATGTAAAAGGAAAAAATCAACAAAAGGTTTACGGAAAAGAGATTATCAGCTGCGGAGGAGCAATAAATTCACCTCAGTTATTACAGCTTTCAGGAATTGGAAACGGAGAAGAACTGAAAGATCTTGGAATTGATGTGGTAAAGGATCTTAAAGGTGTTGGCGAAAATCTTCAGGATCATCTTGAGCTTTATGTTCAATATGCATGTAAAAAACCTGTTAGCATGTTTCCGGCACTTAAATGGTATAGACAGCCTTTTATAGGTGCTCAATGGCTTTTTCAAAGAAAAGGTGCTGCTGCAACAAATCATTTTGAGGCAGGTGGATTTATAAGAGGAAATGATGAAGTTAAATACCCCAACCTTCAGTATCATTTTCTTCCAATTGCAATCCGCTATGATGGTTCAGCTCCACAGGAAGGCCATGGATTCCAGTTTCATGTGGGACCAATGAATACAGATGTAAGAGGTCATGTTAAAATCAAGTCGAAAAATCCTGATCAATATCCCTCAATTCTTTTTAATTATCTTTCAACTGAGCAGGAAAGAAAAGAGTGGGTTGAAGCTATAAGAAAGACAAGAGAAATCGCAAATCAGTCAGCATTTGACGAGCTTAGAGGAAAAGAGCTTGCACCAGGAGTTGATTCCCAGACAGATGAACAGATTCTTGATTTTGTTGCCAGAGAAGGTGAAAGTGCATATCACCCAAGTTGTACCTGTAAAATGGGTTATGATGAGATGGCTGTTGTTGACTCTGAACTCAAAGTTCATGGAGTTGAAAATTTAAGAGTTGTTGATGCTTCGGTAATGCCACTTATTCCCAATGGAAATATTTATGGACCTGTAATGATGATTGCAGAAAAAGCTGCAGATATGATTCTTGGGAAAAAACCTCTTCCCGCTGAAAAAGTACCTTTTTACAAGCACGAAAAACAATAAAAGGAAGTTTTATGTTTAAAAAAATGTTCATAAACGGAAAATGGGTTGAATCAGAGTCCGGAGGAACAAGGAAAATTATAAATCCCTTTGATCAAAGTGTGATAGCAAAAGTTGCTGAAGGAGATGAAAGGGATAGTGTAAAAGCAATAAAAGCCGCAAGACAAGCTTTTGATTCAGGTATCTGGTCAAGTCTTTCAGGAGCTAAACGAGGAGAGTATCTTCATAAAATTCATGAATTAATTCTTCGGGATCATGAAGAGCTTTCACGACTTGAAAGTCTGGATACAGGTAAAACAGTTGAAGAAAGCCGCTGGGATATGGACGGAATTGCAGATGTTTTTAAATATTATTCGTCCATAGCAGAGGAAAACAAAGGCTATATTATAGATTCTCCTTTCCCGGATACATCAAGTAAAGCTGTGTATGAACCTGTTGGGGTTTGTGGGCAGATTTCACCCTGGAATTACCCTCTTTTACAAGCTTCATGGAAAATGGCCCCATCACTTGCAGCCGGATGCACTATTGTAATGAAACCAAGTGAAATTACCCCTCTTACCACAATAAAAATAACTGAGCTTGCAGAGGAAGCAGGAATTCCTCCAGGTGTTGTAAATCTTGTTTTAGGTACTGGAAACAAAGTGGGTTCAGAGCTTGCCAAGTCTTTAGATGTTGATCTCATCTCTTTTACAGGAGGGATTGAAACAGGAAAAATCATAATGCAGTCAGCTGCTAGCAGTTTGAAAAAGATTGCTTTGGAGCTTGGGGGAAAAAATCCCAATATAGTTTTTTCAGATTGTGATTTTGAAACAGCTCTTGATTTTGCTCTAAATGCTGTGTTTTTCCATGCTGGCCAGATTTGCTCAGCAGGGGCAAGACTGATGGTTGAAGATAAAATCCATGATAAATTTGTTTTAGAGCTTAAAAATCGGATTGAAAAAATAAAAATTGGAAACGGGTTTGATGAATCAACTGAAATGGGTCCGCTTATTTCAGAAGAGCACAGAGAAAAAATAGAAAACTATGTAAGTCTTGCTTTAAAAGAAGGGGCAATCCTGGAAACAGGTGGAAAAAGACCGGATGATGAAAAATTAAAAAAAGGATTTTTCTACCTTCCCACTCTTTTTACAAACTGCAAAGCAGAAATGAAAATTGTAAAAGAAGAAAGTTTTGGTCCTGTAATTACTGTTGAAAAATTTTCTTCTGATGATGAAGCTTTAAAACTTGCCAATGATACAAAATATGGACTTTCTGCAGGATTTTGGACAAATTCACCTTCAAGAATTGAAAAATTTTCAAAAGGATTAAGGTTTGGAACAATTTGGATAAATGATTTCAATGTATATTACCCAAGAGCTCCTTGGGGAGGGTATAAGCAATCTGGAATAGGAAGAGAACTTGGACTTGAGGGATTCCATGAGTATTGCGAACTCAAGCATGTTTTCCAAAATTATCAAAATAAGCCAATGAACTGGTTTGGCAAATTTAAATAAGTTGTTAAAAAGTTGTTTGATATCCGGTTTATTTCGGTTAAATGTTTTTAATCAAATTAGTTAATAAAAAATAAGGAGTTTTTATGTTTAATTTAAAAAAAACGTGGCTGGTATTTTTTATGATTTTCTCTTTTGTTTTTGCAGGATCTGTTTATGCAAAAGATGAAATCAGGTTTGTAAGCACAAGTTGGACAGGAATAACTGTAAAAACAGAACTTTCAGTAACTATTCTTAACAACCTTGGTTATAAGGCTTCAAATCTAATGGTTTCTGTGCCTATAGCATACAAGGCACTTGAAACAGGTGATGCTGATGTTTTTCTTGGATACTGGTATCCTTCAATGACAAATATTGCTGAAAGATATTTTGACAGAGGAACAGTTGTAAATTTTGTTGCAAATATGCCCGGAGCCAAATACACTTTGGCAGTTCCAACTTATGCTGCTGAAGGCGGTCTTAAAGATTTTTCAGATATAGCAAAGTTTAAAGATAAGCTTGATGGAAGAATTTATGGAATTGAAGAAGGAAACGACGGAAATCTTGTGATTCAGACCATGATTGATAAAAATATGTTTAATCTTAAAGGTTTTGAGCTGATCCCTTCAAGTGAGGCTGGAATGCTTTCCCAGGTAAGGTCTTATACAAAAACAAAAAAATGGGTGGTGTTTTTAGGATGGTCTCCTCATTATATGAATGAAGTTATTGATATGACCTATCTTACAGGTTCAACCCCTGATACCTTTGGCCCAAATAATGGTACAGCTGTTGTTTATACAAATATAAGAAAAGGCTTTGATAAGGAACAGCCTAATACTGCAACTTTCCTTAAAAACTTAAAGTTCCCCATTCCTATGATGAATGAAATAATGGATTCACTTAAAAAGGATCAGAATCTGACTCCTAAACAAGCTGGTTTAGCTTGGATTAAGAAAAATCCTGAAGTTTATCGTCCATGGTTTAATAATGTTAAAACAAAAGACGGCAAAAATGGTCTTGAGGCATTTGAAACCTATCTTAACAAACTATAGGCTTATTTAGTTTCAACAAAGGGAGTTTGTATTTACAAACTCCTTTTGTTGTTTTAATTGTCGCAAGTTGTCTGTTTTATGGAGCATTTCCGCAACTAATAAGGTGGCCAGAAAATAGGAAGCAGCCAAACTGAAACTCCAAAAACTATTATAGTAAGGGGTGCTCCCACTTTGATATAATCAATGAATTTATACCCGCCAGGTCCCATGACAAGCATATGGGCGGCATGGGAAACAGGACTTGCAAAGCTGGCAGAAACGGCTATGGCAACGGTCATTATTAGGAGCTGAGGGGAAATCCCCAAGCTTGCAGCAACGCTCAGGGCTACAGGAGCCATGAGCACAACAAGAGCGGACGGAGGAATAGCCTGAACCGCTATAACGGTAACAAAGAAAAAGGCAGCAACCACCCAGCGGGGTCCAAGATCACCTACCATGGTGATTAAAAAATCAGCCCCCATTTGAGCAGCTCCTGTTTTTTGGATGGCAACCCCCAGGGGAAGCATACTGGCCATGAGAAAAACAACTCTCCACTCAATGGCTCGATAAGCTTCTTGCATGCTTAATGCTCCGGACAAAATCATAAGAGAGGCTCCGGCAACTGCGGCAATGGAAATAGGAAGCAAACCAAGGATGGCACTGGCAATAACTAAAACCATAATAACAGCTGCAAAACCTGCTTTTTCCAGACGGGGAACCTTGACAGCAGAGGTATCCAGTACAAGAAAATCAGGATCCCTTGCCACGGCGTGCAGTTTTTCCCTTTGTCCATAAACAAGCAGGGCATCCCCAAACTTGAGGGGCATTTCCTGTAAACGGGTTCTAAAGACTTTGCCCTTGCGTAAAATCGCAAGTACGCTGACCCCATAATGTTCCCGGAACAAAAGATCCCCCAGGGTTTGGCCTGCAAGGGTGGTTCTAGGTGAAAGTAATACTTCGGTAACACCAACCTGCTGGGACTCCAACTCGGCTAAAAGGCCGGCAGATTTTTCATAAATCACAAGATCCTGAAGCCCCTCAAGGATTTCAAGGTCTTGTGGAGAGCCTTGCATGAGTAATAGATCATTTGCCTGGATTTTTTCCTGGGGAGACGGCATACAAATCAAGGCTTCGTCCCTAAGGATTCCTGCAACGGTAAGACCAAAAACATTACCCAGACGGGTTTCAAGCAGACTGCGATCCAAAAGCCCCGAACCTGAAGGAATACGCACGGGCAAAATTTGGCCATGGCCACCTGTTAAATTATCCACCTCACTTTGATCGATAAACTTAGGCCCAGTTACTAAATCTTTGTTAAAAAATTCTTCTAGAGCTTTTTTTTCACCCTGGAGCAGTAAACGATCACCAGGAGCAAAAGGATGGCGTAAGGCATCTTTGACAAGCTTGCCCTCAGAATTATGCAAAGTTAATACATGAACATGGTGTTCACGCCGTAATCCACTTTCAAAAAGCGTAGCCCCTAAAAGAGAAGAATCTTCAGAGACCCGACAATCGGCAACCACCATTTGTTGACAAATTATATTACTGGCTTGATCCATTGGTTCTATTTTAAGATGCTCACTGCCGTTCATTTGTTTTACACGATCAGTCTGGCCGTGGAAAATAAGTTTGTCACCCACCTGAAGAATTTCCGTGGGACGGGGGGCAAGAATTAGTACTCCTTTACGCTTCAGCGCCACAATTGTGATGGAAAGAGCTGAACCGCACCTGCTCTCAACCAGGGTGCGACCCGCAAGCTTTGATCCTGGACGAATCAGAGTGGTGAAAAGATGCTTGTCAAGCCCGTAGGGGTCTTCGCTTGAAAGGTTTTTATTCTCTAATGTTTTTCCACTTCCAGATGGCAACAAAAAACGCCCAATCAAGGCCACAAAGAGAATGCCTGCCATCACAATTGCCGCGGTAATCGGTGTAAAATCAAAAATTTTAAAAGTTGTAAAACCTGCACTGCTTAAAACATCAGTTGCCAGGATATTGGTAGAGGTTGAAATTCCGGTAAATGGCCCGCCAAGAAGGCAGCCTAAAGAAAAAGGCATCAAAAGCCGTGAGGGAGGCCTGCCGCTGCGCCGGGCAAGATCCATGACGGTGGGTAAAAGAACAGCTGCAACTGTTGTGGTATTAATCAGGGCCGAAAAAATGCTGGCCGTGGCCATCAAGACGACCACAAGCGTCATCTCACTGCCTTTAGCAAAACGCTGAAGAGGCTGTCCAAGTCTATGGGCTATGCCTGTACGGTTTAGTCCTGCAGAAAGGATGAACATAGCCCACACAGTAACCACCGCCGGACTGCTGAACCCGGCCAGAGCTTCATCTGGAGTCAAAAATCCCAGCAGGGTCAGTGTGGAAAGAACAAGCAGCCCCACAAGATCCGCTGATAGCCATCCTCCGATAAACACGATCAGGGCCATAAGGATAATTGTTAAAAGAATAATTACTTGAACAGTCATATAATACTCCGCTTAAAATACAAAAAATATTGTTTAAAATTTGATCCATGGTTTTAATTATAAATTATTTTTGGTTCATTTACAGGGCAGATCAAAAACCTAATAGCCATTGTCTGTCAGGCCTTTGATCTGATTCAAATTGTTTTTATATGAAAAGCTAACCTGGATAGATCTTTCAACTTTGGTTCTGGTTTAATTCTAGGTGTTGACAGGCCAGGTAAGCCTGTGGCTGTTAATCTGAAATCCTTAGTGCGTATAGCATGGATATATTATCAAATCAATATACCTAAACAATGCATTCACTTTTTTTAGTTTTAAACTAATTAACTCTTATATCAAATTGTTATGGTAATTTTTATTCACCAAATTATTCAGGTTTAAAATTCAAAACCACAAAATTTCCGAGAGTGTTATTTTAAAAATATAAGGTGTTTTGTTGGTGTCGCTAGAATAAAATCTTTTATAAAATATTATTTAAAGCTGGAGTAAATAAGCCAAATTTTTTATCATAAAAAATTTAGCAACAGTTTTCAAAATCAGGTTTTTGTTTTTAATATTTTTTTATTTATTTCAGGATTGATATGAGCAAAAAAAACAAGTCCTCTTTTTCAGAAGATAAATTTAATTCTTCACCAGAAAAAGAAATTATTCCAGAAAAAGAAATTTGGGAATATGTCTCTTTTGACAGTTTCAAAGTTCCTACAGTTCCAGCTAGCAGTGCGGCAGCTGATTTATGGTCATCTTTTAAGCTTATTTTCAAAAGGGAAGATAAGGGTGAAGAAATTTACCCGGGAAGTGAAGAAGAACTTTATTCTTTACCCTCCCGGCTTGAGGAATTTCTTCTTCCCATAATTGATTTTGAAGACGGAACAAAAGCTTTGGACAATGTTCTTAGCAACTGGCTTGAAAATCCTGATACAGGTAATTCTGTTGTTTATATTGTTGGGCAGCCATACTCAGGAAATAGTGAAATTCTTAAGAAGTGGGCAAAAAACAATGATTCAACAATTATTGAGCCTCCAGATTATGATAAAATTCTTTCAGGTTCTGATAAACTTCCTGAAAGTTTTCCAGAGTCGGGTAAATTATGGGTCCTTCCCAATTTAGAAAAGTTTTTTCTCCGCCATGTAAATGGATTAAAAATAATCCGTAAATTTCTTGAGCTTGCAGAAACAGGAAAGATTGGAAAAGGAGTGGTGGGTTGCCAGAGTTTTGGATGGTCATATTTAAATTTAATTTTCAGACTTTCCAAAAAAAATGTTTTTACTTTACAAGCTTTTGACAATGAAAAATTTATCAAGCTTCTTTCTAAATCAGTCCAAAGGGCAAGGTATACAAAATTTAAATTTTTAAATATGTCAAATGGTAAAAAAATTACAGGGATATCTTCTAATGAAGAACCTATAGATCCTTTTTTTACAAAGCTTGCTTCTTTTTGCAGAGGAAATCTTTTAATGCAGGTAAATTTGTGGAAGGAAAAACTCAGGCTTGAAAATGAAAATTTAAAAGTTGAAAAAATAGATTTAGAAAAAAGTAAAGGAAAAATAATTAATGAAACAATTGTCTGGATGTCTTCAGAAATTTCAGAGTCTGTAAATTTACCTTCCACGGATGAGGACTTAGTAATAATTCTCCATGTTCTTCTCCTTCATGATGGTCTTCCAGAGGATATTCTTTATAAAATTCTTCCTTTTTCAAAACCTGTGTGTAGAAGTGGATTGTCATATCTTCTTGGCTTGGGTCTTGTAAAAAACTTGGAAGGTAAATGTTTTGTGGTTGAATCTGCCTGTTATTCAGTTAGAAAAATGTTGTTTGAAAGAGATTATCTTGTGGATAAATTGTAAATAGAGGTGAAAAGTGTCAATTAAAAACAAAGATTCACATCTTTTTAAAACTCTGGAGCTTTGGGATTTTGTTGAACTTGGAATAATAATTGTTTTGTCAATCTTAATTGTGGCAGCTCTTCAGCACGGACTTAGATGGCTGAGCGGGCGGCTTCACGGCCAAAAAAAACTGACCCTTCTTGCTATTGTGCCTTTTGTAAGGCTTTTTGTAATTATTGTTTCAATAATGATTATAGTGCCTCTTGTGATAGAACCTTCCTTTCAGAACATGGCAGCGCTTCTTGGTACTGTTGGTCTTGCTCTTGGTTTTGCTTTGAAAGATTATGCAAGCAGTCTTATTGCAGGAATAGTTGCAGTGGGCGAAAGAAATTATAGAAATGGCGACTGGATAAGAGTAGGGGATATCTATGGAGAGGTTTATCACGTTGGAATGAGAACAGTTGAAGTTATAACTCCTGATGATGACAGAGTGCTTATTCCCCATTCCATGCTCTGGAATATTTCTGTTATAAATTCCAACAATGGAGAACCAAGGCTTTTGTGTGTGGCAGACTTTTATCTTGAACCTGATCATGACAGCAGAAAAGTGGTTGAAATTTTAGAAGATCTTGCTTTAACCAGTGCTTATTTATATTTTAACTCTCCAATCAAGGTTGTGTTAAAAGAAAAACCTTGGGGAACCCATTATAGACTCAAGGCATATCCTGTGAGCGTAACCCAGCAATTTGGTTTTGTTTCAGATCTTACAATGCGTGGGAAATCATCTCTTAGTGAGCAGGGGTTTAAATTTGCATTTGTTTCTCCTATTATTTCGGAAACATAAGATTTTTTAACTGAGTAGATTGGAAATCCATTGGTTTTTCTTTAGATCAAAAAGTATATGATTGCTGATTGTGGAGCTTTTATTGTTAACTCTTAGTTAAACAGAAAAAAACTATTATATCAAATTTTTATACTGTTAAATTGGAGTTTGAAACCAAGGCAAAGTTTTAACCAGAAAAAATAAATTGTGGAGAAAGTTTATGAGAACTTTGGGTAATATTTTATGGCATTTTCCGTTTTTAGGGTTTTTATCTGCCTTAGGGACATTTTTACTTGGTGTGATTTTACTAATAACAATAATTGGAGCACCCCTTGGATTAGGTTTGATTCAATTATCAAAGTTTTTATTGTGCCCGTTTTCAAACTCAATGATTAGTAAAAAAGATTTGAAAGTAGAACAAAACAAATTATGGCAAAGTTTTGGGTTCATTGTCAGGATTCTTTATTTTCCTTTTGGCTTAATTTTAGCTGTTGTAACAATTTTACAGATTGCCGGATTGTTTATAACAATAATTGGAATTCCTGTTGCTTTGGTTTTAGCAAAATCACTGGGCACTTATTTTAATCCTGTAAATAAAGTTTGTGTTCCAAAAGAAGTTGCTGATGAAATAGAAGTACGTAAAGCAAAAAAACAGACTGAAAAATATTTAGATTAATTTCTGAATTAAATGTTATTTAAAAACCTGCCTGGAAAGGCTTTAAATAAAAAAAGTCGCTAAAATCAGCCAACCAGATTTGCAAATAATTTATTCACGGCATTCACATAATCAATATTCATACACGGTTTTGATAAATGACAGATATTGGCATCATTTTGTTTAAGCTCTTTTATTGATTCTATAAATTCTATATTGCCGGAAACAAATAATATTGGGATGGTTTTATTTGTTTTACGGATATGATGATATACATCCATACCATTGAATTTTCCGGGGATAAAGTAATCCAAGCTTATTAAATCATATTGATTCCCATTCAACAAATCCATTGCAGCCTGACCATTTCTGGCAATATCTACTTTATGATTCCAGGGCTCATCTGTCAGTATCCTGGAATAAATGTCTGAAATAGACAGTTCGTCCTCAACAAGCAGAATGTATTTTCCAGAAAAAGTTTTTTCTTTTTTAACTTTTTCTATTTCTCTGGTTGTTAGTTCTTTTTTTATCACAGGCAAGCTTATGATAACTTTTGAACCCTTTTGAAGCTCCGAAAAAAATGAAATATCACCTTTATGCTGTTCAATATATTTTTTTACATTGGACATTCCATAACCAGTCCCCCTAATGTCTTGTTTATACATAGAGTATAGATCTTTACTGCCTTTCAATGTAAAAGAAGGTTCAAAAATTTCCCCAAGAAATTTCTGGGGAATACCACATCCGTTATCTTCAATTTCAATAAAGATTTGTTCATTTTGCTGATAGGTCCGAAAAATAATTTTTGGATATTTAACAAGGCTTATAGCATGAATTGAATTTTGTACAAGATTTACAATTGCATGTTCGATCATTCCGGGATCAGCCAGGACTTCTGGTAAATCATGTCTGTATTCCCTTTCTACCTTGATGCCTTCCAAATCTTTTTTCATCAGGGTTATAACAAGTTCTATTTTTTCATTAATTGAAAAGAATTCTTGTTTGGGTTCCTGATCTTTAGCAAAGGCTACAAGATTTCTTGTTAAATTTTTACCACGAAGAGTCTGCTCAAAAATTAATTCCAGTTTCTTTTTTATTTTAGCATCTTTACAATTAATAAGTGAAAGTTCTGCATTACCCATAATAATGCCTAAAATATTATTAAAATCATGGGCCATTTTTCCGGCAACCTGACCAACCAATGCAAGCTTTTCCCTTTCAGCTGCCAGGGAAAATGCGGTTTCTTTTTCAGACTGTGCCTTTTTTAATTCAGTAATATCTTCTCCAACAGAAACAATTTTTTCCATTGAACCATCTGCTTTAAAAACAGCATCAAATGAACCTCTGAAATAGTGAGTTTGGCCTTTTTTATCTTTGATCCTGTAATTTAGCAGGGCGTTTGAAATTTTCCCCTGCTTGGCTTTATCCAAACTCTTCAACAAAAGCTCAGCATCTTCTTTTATCATCATTTTAAAACCGGATTGCCCAATAAGCTCTTCAGGTTTATATCCTAGTTTTTCAAAGGATGGGCTTGCAAAGATATAATAAGCATTTGAATCATGAATGGAAACAAGTGCACTGGTATGTCCAATGATAAGTTTAAAGAGTTCTTCACTTTTTTTCAATTCTTCATGGGAGATGACCAATTTTTTTGTCATTATACTGATACTTTTTGATAGATCTCCAATTTCATTGTTTGAATTCAAATCAAGTTTAATCTCGTGCTGTCCCTGGCTTATTAAAACGGCCAGATCTCTTAAGCGGCTGATCGGCTTAGTAATAGATTTGGAAATAAACAGACCAATAATGCCTGTGATAATTAATAGGATTATAATACTGACTGCTATGCTCTTTTCCAAGTGATTAATAGGCTTTATGATATCAGAGATAACCGTTGAAACACCTAGTATCCAGCCATTTGAAAGCTTTGAAAATCCCATTATCTTTTTTTTACCCATGTAAACATATTCAATAACATCTGATTTGTTTTTTTCCATAGATTCTACAATACTATTCAAATCTTTATCTTTTAAATTTAGTATAGATCTATCTATTTGAAGGAAAGGGTGAACAAGAATAGTTAAATCCTTGTTGATCAGGAAAGCGTAGCCGGAGTCGTACAGTTTCATATTACTTATTGTTTTTTCAATATCTTCAAAACTAAGGTCTATTCCTACAACGCCAACCAACAAACCATTTTTATAAATGGCTTTTGTATATGAGATCATTTTTAAATTGATGGTTGCGTCAATATATGGGGGAATCCAAACACCTTCTGTATTGTTAATAGCATCATAATACCATCTCATATCTTCATTGGCAGGAAAAAAGGCGGAGATATCTTCAGATTCCTGATAAATGAAATGCCCTTTTCCATCATTAATATACCAGGACTCAAAAACCTGACCGGTTAATTCAGGATTGATGATAACATAAATTCCCTGAATGCCTATATTTTGATCACCTATTCTTTTGAGCAAATCATTCATTCGTTTCATATACTCATTTTGATAATTCTGGTTGCTTACAAACTGACTTGGATCAAAAGAGGAGCCCACATCAGATTCAAGTACATCAACATATCCTTCTGTTTTTTTAAGTTTTGCACTGAATTCGTTTGCATAGTTTGCTGATATATAATGGAATTTATCACTTGTTTCTTGATAGATGATTTTTGATGTTTGCAATACACTTAAACTGCCTATTGAGACAGCGACAATAATTGAACAAAGCATTATAGATATGAGGATTTTGGTAATGATCTTATTCATAAATTCCATCCATTGTTAAAAACGTAATTATACCTGATTCTTTTTAAAATTAAAACAAGTCTGATTTTTTCTAATCGGGTTTGACTTGTTATTGCTTCCCAGATCAGCAAGCTGCTTATTCAAATTGTTTTTATCAATGGTATCAGGCCATTTAACAGCACCTGTTTCCAGAAGTTTTAAGTTTCCCTGGGGGACATTTTGTCCAATTCTGACAAAAACAGGTTTGTGATTTTCTATTTTTAATTCTTCTGTGGCCCCTGCCCAGGTGCCTCCTTTTTTATAATCAGAACTTACAACCAGTCCATAGTCGGCCATGGCATAAATTAATTTGTTTCTACCCATGGCATTGCCCACTGTAAAATGAGCATCAGGGTGATAGGGTGAAATCAAAAGCAAATGTCCTGAATTAATTGAATTTCGAGCATAGCGTTCTAGGCTTTTTTTAAATAGATTTTCAGCGATTATTCCTATAGTAATCCCGCCTGAATCAAGAGCTGCTCTCATTGAAATTTGATCAACTCCCCGGGCTCCTCCGGAAACAACCGGCATTTTATTATAAGCACAAATTTCTGCAACCCGGCGGGTAAAACTTTCACCTTCTTTATCCACATTTCTGGAACCAACAATTCCAAGTCCTCCGCCTTTTAAAAGACAAGGGTTTCCTACTCCAAATAATAATGGGGGGGCTTTATCTTTAAGGTGTTTTTTGTAATTAGATGGGTAATCTTTATCACTTCTGCTTATCACCCAGATTCCGTTTCTTTGCCACTCTTCAACTGCAAATCCAAGCTGAACCCCTCTACCCATAAGAGTTTCCAAGCGTTGTTTATCAATACCAGTTCCCTTGGCTGCTTTATTAATTGATTCTTTTTCCAATAAATTACCTGGACGCATCTTAGCACTTATCAGCCATCTTACAATTTTTGTGTATTCTGTCTGGGTTAAAGATTTTTCTGGGGGGGTTTTCCCAAAAATACAGCAAAGCAGGATAATTGCTTTTGTGTCTTCTGTTAAAAAATTATTCATATATTAATCCATCCATTAATCCATCCTTGGTGAATTTAAGGCCAGGGCCATGGGATATACCAAAGAACAGCCGGCTTGGCTCAAGAGGGCGGCAGCTACTGTGAAAGTCCATCCTGACTCAATTATATCATCAACTAGTAAACATTCATCTGTCAGGCATTGATTTGTAATCTTAAATACTCCATCAAGGTTTTTTACTTGCTGGTAACTGTTTTGCATTTCTTTTTGTTCTTTGTTTACCCTGATTTTTTCAATACATTGAATAAACGGCAAATTTAAAGTTTCAGCCAATTTTTCTGCAAAATCTGGTACTAAATCAGGATTAATAAGGGATGGAATACAGGTAACCCATTTAGGAAAGGGATTAGGAGACCAGTTCTTAAGCATTTCCACACAGGCAGTTACAAGTTCATCTGAAAATTTGTTTGCTTCATATTTGTCATGAGCAACCAGTTTTCCCCAGCCCGCATCACGCCAAATGCTTAATGCACGGCCTTTTTTAGCCTGTTGTTTTTTTGGGATTTTATATCCGCTTAAAGGAGATAAAGAAAAAATATTTGAAACAGGCCATTGCTTTCTTGGTTTAAGGGGCTGATAGCTTCTGCGAAGAAATAAAGCTGCTTTTTTTGCCAGCTCATTGTCATAAGTTTCATTTAACAATAAACTTGGCGCACAGTTTTTGCATTTTCCACAAGGGTTTGGTGATGGATCATCAAGAGCAGTTTGTAAAAATTTCATTAAACAACCAGAATAATTCATATAGTCTTGCATCTGCTTTTGTTCTTCAAGCCTTATATTGGTAATGGCATTTATATATTCTTGATCCGCCTGATAGGAAGCTGCAGCTACAGTTGCATTCCATTTTCTGCCAATTTTTGTAATTGGCGATGGAGATTCAATAGTTAAAAATTTCAAGGTTTTATCTATCTGTCCTTTACGCAGATTCAAAGCACTTTGGATTTCAGGTACAGAAAGTCCATTGTCAGATTGATCCAAAGCATTTAGGATTTTTGAAATATGCTGTTGAGGTGGAAAGGCAGTTTGCATAAAATAATTTGCAATATGATCATCTTCTTTTCCACAAAGAAGGATTCCATAAGCTTGATCAACAGCACGACCAGCACGGCCGACCTGCTGATAATAATGCACAACCGAAGCTGGACGCTGAAAATGAATAACAAAACCAAGGTCAGGTTTATCAAAACCCATACCAAGAGCTATAGTTGCAACCAATACTTTGATTTTATTGTTTAAAAGTTTTTGTTCAAGCTCTTCTCTGGTTATACAGCTGTCTTCTTTTTTCCCAACTGCTGAATGATAAGCTTCTGCAGAAATTTTATTCAGTTTAAGCCATTTGCTGACTCTTTCGGCATCACGTTGTGTTAATGTATAAACTATACCGCTTCCAGGCAGATTTGGAATGTTTTGAGCTAACCAAGCCATTCTAGCTGAAGGACTTGGCATTTTTATATTTTGAAGTTTTAAACTTTTGCGAACCAAAGAACCTTTTTGAAGAGTTATATTTTCGCCCAATTGCAATTGAATATCATTTACAACTCTGTTGTTTGCTGTAGCTGTGGTTGCTAAAATCGGTACGTTAGAGGGGATAGCCTTAAGTACTCTTATTATACGGCGATAATCCGGTCTGAAATCATGTCCCCAGTCTGAAATACAATGGGCTTCATCTATAACAAAAAGTCCTATATTTTCAGCAATATTTGCTAAAACATTCTGACGAAAATCCGCATTTCCCAAGCGTTCAGGTGAAATTAACAGGAGATCCACTTTATTTAGTCTGAGTTTATTTTCAATCTGATTCCATTGGTCGATATTGGTACTGTTTATAGTTTGGGCTGTTAGGCCAATTCTTTGGGCAGCTTCCAGCTGGTTTCTCATTAATGAGAGCAGGGGAGAAATTAAAAGTGTTGCACCATATCCTTTTTCTCTTAGTAATTTTGTTGCTAGAAAATAAACCATACTTTTACCCCAGCCAGTACGCTGAACAACAAGGACACGATTTTTATCCAACAGCTTTTCTATACTTTCCCATTGTCCATCACGAAAAAAAGCGTCTTTATTGTTTAAGACCTGCTTTAAGTATATTTCTGCCTGTTTTTTCATATTCACATCTCAATTCCAATTTAATTAAGAGCAGAACAAAAGTTTTTGGATTGTTTTTCTAAAAACTTAATAAGTTAAAATTGTTTAACCCTGTAAACTATATCTGTCGGCATTAGTTTGTCAATCTATTGGCCTGTGCTGATTTGTAAATTTTAAATTAAACGATTGTCTTAAATAAATTTAGAAAACAATCATAAGAAACAGCTTTTAATTTTGATTTTACTTAGACTTTTTTATATGTTTTGTATAAGTCCTCAAGTAATTGCTTAAGAGTTCCATAGTTTTAATTAAAAATGTTACAATTGAAAGAAAAACTAAAATGAAAGATAAGGTGTTTTCAAAAGAAAAAAACTGGCCCAATCCCTTTGAATTTAATGAAACAATAGCTGTATGTTTTGATGATATGGTCAAAAGGTCGGTGCCTTTATATAATGAATCAATAAACCTTCAAACTGAGCTTGCATCAAGGTTTTATACAAAGGGCAGTGTGATTTATGACCTTGGATGTTCAAATGGAAACTTTGGAATAAATTTTTTAGACAAAATAAAAGACAAAAGTTTTTCAATGACTGCTGTTGACAATTCAAAACCCATGATAGAACTTTTTTTAAAAAGACTTGATTCAAGACCAGACAGCTCAAGAATAAAATTAATTAATGATAATGTGGAAAATATAAAAATTGAAAACGCCTCTGTTGTTGTTATGAATCTTACCTTGCAGTTTATTGAAAAGTCTTTGCGAAAACAATTAATAGAAAAAATATATAAAGGTCTTAATCCAGGCGGCATTTTTCTTTTAACAGAAAAGGTATTAAATGAAAATCAAAGGTTTTTGGAAAATGAAACTAAAATTTATTATGATTTTAAAAAGAAAAACGGATATTCTGAACTTGAAATAAGCAGAAAAAGGGAAGCCCTTGATAATGTGCTTGTTCCTGAAACAACAATTGAACATATAAATAGATTAAAAAAAGCTGGATTTTCCTATGTTGACATTTATTTAAAATGGTTTCAATTCACTTCTTTTATTGCAGGAAAAGAAAAATAAAATGGATAATTTGCTTAAAAATGCATCTGAATTTGGAGTTGACAGCCTATCTTCTTCTTTAAAAGAAATTGTTTATAAAAAAAACAAATTGATTGATTCAAACTCTAATAAACTTATATCAAATTTTAAATTATCTTATGAAAATCTTCCCGATTTAAAACCAGATTATCTTGAACTTGATAAAAGGGAAATAGGGTGTTTTTTAAAAAAAGAGCTTTCTTTTGATGAAAAGATAAATCTTGAAGAAAAACTAAAAAAATTTATTCCATGGAGAAAAGGGCCTTTTGATATTTTTGGAGTAAAAATAAACTCTGAATGGGATTCATATTTAAAATGGAAAAGATTTGAAGATAAAATTGATTTTAACAATAAAGTTGTCTTAGATATCGGCTCAAGCAATGGATATTATCTTTTTAAGGCTGCGGGTAAAAATATAAAATTTGGTCTTGGAATAGAACCTTACACTCCATATTATTTTCAGTTTCAGGTAATCAATAAATATCTGGGACTTAAAAACATTGGAACTATTCCCATTACTTTTAATGAGCTCCCTGTTTTAGAAGGTTTTTATGATCTTGTGTTTCTCATGGGTGTTTTATACCATAGGAAATCTCCTCTTGATATGTTGATTAGAATCAGAGAATTAATGAAAAAAGATTCAGAGCTTATCCTTGAAAATCTTATAATTTCAGATCAAGAACCAATTGCCCTAATTCCGGAAAAAAGATATGCTCAAATGAATAATGTATATTTTGTTCCATCAATAAAAACTCTTGAAATTTGGCTTAAAAAAGCTGGGTTTTATGAAATTGAATGTTTAGATATAAGCAAAACTGATTTTAATGAACAAAGAGTTACTGATTGGACTTTTAAAAAATCATTAAAAGATTTTTTAGATCCTTTGGATAAAACCAAAACAAAAGAAGGATATCCAGCGCCCATAAGAGCAGTTCTAAGGGCAAAAGCAAAGTAAAACCTAAATTGAGCATTCCATATTTTTAAATAACTAATCATAGGGAGAAAAAAAATGAAAAGATCAAATATTTTAAGTTTTATAATTGCTGCTTTTATTTTATTCCCGGTTTTTGGCTTTTGTGAAGGAAATATTCATATTTCAAAAATAGAAGGCAATGTTTTTATTTTAAAAAAGAATAGTTTTATGAAAAAATTTGCAGAAGAAAAAATGGAGGTTTTTTCAGGGGACCTTATAATGACAGATAATGATTCTATAGCTTTGATAAAAATAAATGAAGATTCGTCTGTTGTTGTTGATTCAAATTCAAAATTTAAGGTTAAAGATTCAAATTTTTATGAGCAGGAAGAGGGAAAAGCCTATTATTCTGTGGTAAGACAAGAGCAAAAAGGAATTAAGGTAAAAACTCCCTTTGCTGTTATTGGAGTAAAAGGAACTGAGTTTATAGTTAATTCCAAATCAGATAATCAGTCTGTTGCTCTAAAAACAGGTCTTTTAAACATTGAATCTTTAAAAGATGAGTTTGAGCTTAGAAGAAAAGAAGAAAAATCTGCTTTTCAGGCATTTCAGGAAAAAATAATGGGTGCTTTCAGAGATTATAAGGAAAAACAGGCAAGAGAATTTATAGAATATGTAACTCAGTTTGAGTTAAAACCTGACAAAATGGTTTCTTTTTCAGACAATATTGTAAATGAAGATGAGCTTAGCAAAGAGCTAGACAAAGAGTTTGAAAAATTCAGGACTTTTCTATGAAAAAGAAAAAATACTTGTATATTTCAGCATTTATTTTAGTTTCATTTGGAGCTGTTTTTTCTGTTTTCAAGTTTGAAGTTTCTCCTTTTTTTGAACTTGCTCAAAAAACTGACGATAGTAATTTTTTATTGTCAAAAAACACCCCAAATAAAAACATTGTTTTTGCTGCAGTTGATGAAAAAAGTGTTAATCAATTTGGAAGATGGCCGTGGAGTAGGGCTGTTTTGGCAAATGGCCTGAAAAATCTGGATCAGGCCTCAGTTGTTCTTCTTGATATCACTTTTTCTGAAACAAGTACCAAAGAAGAAGATAAATATCTTAGTGATACAATTTCCAAAATGAATAATGTTATTTGCGGTTTTTTTTTAAGAGATAAAGCAACAGAGGAACTTGACAGCAGAAGAAAAACAATTTTGTCTTTTTCCTCTTTAGAAAGAATCAAGGGAAAAAACATTTCTCTTCCCAGTGCCAGATATGCTGAAGTAAGCATTGAACCTATTTTAAAATCTTGTTCTATGAATGCCGCCTTTTCAACCTTTCCAGATAAAGACGGAATTTTTAGAAACTATACCCTTGGTTTTGCCTACAACAATTCTATTTATCCAACCCTTGGAATTCAGGGCTTAAGATTTTATCTTCAGGAAGATCTTGAAATTGAGCAAAAAAACAAAACAATTTTGGCAAACTTTTCAAAGCATAAATTAAAATTTAATAAAATTGGGACTAAAAGACTTAATTATTACGATTTAGATGATTATAATCATATTTCATTTTCAGACATTATAAATAATAAATTTGAGAAAGCTTATTTTAAAAATAAAATTGTAATTGTTGGAATAACAGAAGCAGGAATTTCTGATATAAGGTCAACTCCAATTGGAGCAATTCCAGGACCTTTGCTTCATTACACTTTTTTATCCAATGTATTAAACAATGACCTTATAAAAGAAGCTCAGATATACACAATCATTCCTATTTTTGCTTTATCTTTTTTTCCTTTATTTTGTGTTTTTATTTCCAAAAAAATTTATTTAAGAATTGGTTTAAATCTTGGAGCAGCTTTTGTTTTTATAACTTTTTCAAAGTTTTTATATGTTAACTCAAATGTTTGGGTTAGCAGTTTTTATCCTTTTGTTGCTTTAATTTTAAGTGTTTTTATAGCAGAAGCTATAATGTTTCGGTTCCATGAAAAGGAATCCTTTTTTATAAAAGAGGCTTTTTCAGCTTATGTGTCTCCAATTATTCTTGAAAAGCTGGCAAAACATCCTGAAGATTTAAAACTTGGAGGCGAAGAAAAGGAAATTACAATTTTATTTCTTGATATAAGAAATTTTACAACAATTTCTGAAAAGCTTGAATCTGTTGAGCTTGTTAATATGCTTAAAGAGCTTTTTAATCCTTTTACAAAAACAATTCAAGACAATAATGGCTTTCTTGACAAATATATTGGGGATGCGATTATGGCATTTTACAACGCTCCAGCCAATGTTGAAGATCATGCCAAAATGGCTTGTAAGAGTGCACTTGAAATGCTTAGGTTTATAAATTCTAAAGAGCTTAAAAATAAATTTGACTTTGATTTTGACCTTAGCATAGGAGTTGGAATAAATACTGGAATGGCTGTTGTTGGAAATACAGGAGCTGACAATAGATTTAATTATACTGCCCTTGGTGACAGTGTTAATATTGCTTCAAGGCTTGAAGGTCTTAATAAAACTTATGGAACAAATATTTTAATAAGTGAGTTTACAAATAAAATAATAGGCAAAGATTTTCTTACAAGAAAAATAGAAGAAGTAAAAGTAAAGGGCAAAACCAAAGGAGTGGTTGTTTATGAACTTATGGAAAACACCCAATTTAATCAAAAAATAAAAACATTGTTTGAAAAAGCCCTTGAATCAGGTTTAAAAGAAGATTTTGAAAAATGTTTTAATGAAACTGGAGACAAGGTTTCAAAGATTTTTATTGAAAGAAATTTATGATTAAGATTATAGATAAATATATTTTTAAAGAATTGCTCCCTCCTTTTTTTGTAAGCCTTATATTTTTTTCATTTATTTTTCTTTTATCAAGAATTTTAGATATAGCCGATATGATAGTTAATTTTAATGTGTCTTTTGGCTCTATTATAAAACTTGTTATTTATTCAATTTCTTTTTTTCTTCAATACACAATTCCCATGTCTGTAATGATGGCTGTTTTATTTGTTTTTATTGAACTTACAGGGTCAAATGAAACCCTTGCCTTAAAATCTGGAGGAGTAAGTGTTTTAAGGCTTCTTCCTCCTCTTCTTGTTTTTTGTATAATAGGTTCATTTTTAACAGCATTTATGACTTTTTACGGGCTTCCCTGGGGAAAATTTTCTTTTAAAAAAGAAGCCATTGAAATTGCTAAAAACAATATGGCAGTATCTTTTAAAGAAAAAACATTTATAGATTCGTTTCAAGGTTTTTCTCTTTATATCAATGAAATTGATCAGGAAAAAGGTATAATGAAAGATATTTTTCTTGAAGATATGAGTACAGGCGAAATTCCTGTAACAATAACTGCTCCTCAAGGTAGAATAATTCCAATTAAAAACGGATATCTGGTTGAGCTTTTAAATGGATCTTTTATTCAAATAGATAAAAAGGAAGAATCAGTTCATAAAACAGGTTTTGGAAAATATAGTTTCAGTCTTGACTTTCCAGAAAGTTTAAACCCTGGAAATGTAAAAAACAAAGATGAAAAAGAAATGTATTTTAATGAATTAAAAGCACATATTAAAAGTTTTGATAAAAAAACTTCAAAATATTATTCAGCACTTTTAAAAATGCACGAAAAGTTTTCCCTTCCTGCGGCCTCAATTTTTCTTGGTATTATAGGATTTGCTCTTGGTCTTCGGAATAAAACAGGTAAAAAATCCTCGGGGATAATTTATGGGATTTTTCTTTTTGTTTTTTACTATATTCTTCTTGCCCTGGGGCTTTCTCTTGGAGAGTCAAAACCAGAAGTTTATCCTCCCTTTGCGGCAATGTGGGTTCCAAATATTATAATGTTTGGACTTGGAATTTTTCTTCTTTATCTTGCAATCAAGGAAAAAAATATTAACTTTAAATTTTTTGGCAAAATTAAATGAGTTTATTAACCAGGTATCTAATTAAAGGTTATTTTAAAGTATTTTTTTTAATAGAAATTTTTCTTATTTTTATTTTTCTTATAATTGATTACCTTAATAATCTTGACAAATTCGTTAAGGCAGGGCTTTCGGTTCAAGGTGGAATTGGTTTTGTTCTTTTAAAAATTCCTTTTGTAATTGTTCATTTAACACCTGTATCAATAGTTGTTGCTGCTGTTATATTTTTTGGGCTTATGAATAAGAACAAAGAAATTATTGCCCTTTGCTCAAGCGGAATCAATCTTAAAAAAATATATTTTCCCATTCTTATTTTAAGTTTGGTTTTCAGTGCTTTTGTTTTTTTGGTTTCAGATTTTCTAATGCCCTTTTCTTCATCAAAATTAAATTTGATTAATTCAACCCAGATTAAAAAAAACAGAATTATAAGTGAAAATAAAACCAATATCTGGATCAAAGATAATAATAAAATTATTTATATTGATTATTTTAATTATGAAAAAAAAATGCTGAGAAACATAACCATTAATGAGTTTAATGATAAATATTTCCTTTCCAAAAGATATCAGGCAAAATCTGCTGTTTTTGAAAATAACAAATGGCTTTTAAATGATATTTATTATTCAGAAGGACTTGAAAAGGATTATGGCCAAGAAGTTATTCATCTTGAGTCTAAAGATTTTGTTTTTAATTTTGTACCTGAGGAATTAAAAGAAGTAATAAAACTTCCTGAAGAAATGAGTCTTTTAGAGCTTGAAAAATATATAAAAAGCTTAAAGGCAAAAGGGTATGAATATCAAAGATACCTTGTTGACTTAAACTCTAAAACTGCTTTTCCTTTTGTCTGTTTTATAATGGCAATTATAGGTACTCTTATTGGGACAAGCTCAATTACAGGTAAAAAAATTCCCCTTGGAGTTGGGCTTTCTCTTTTTCTTTCCCTTTTGTATTGGTCAATGCACAGTTTTTTTATTTCACTTGGATATGGAGAAAATATTAATCCTTTTTTAGCCGCCTGGACTGCAAATATTGTATTTGGTGTTTTAGGCCTTTTGGTATTTATTTTTTACGAGAAAAAACTGATTCAAAGCTCATGATAAATTCTTTAAAAACTAAAATTATAAAAACAATTTATTCAGATAATTATAAAAATCCTTTATTTAGTTTAAGGTTTTTTCTTTTTATTTTATCAAAACTTTATTCTACTGCTGTTGATTTAAGAATTTTTTTATATAAAAAATCTATTTTAAAATCATATAAATCAAGTGCTTTTATTATTTCCATTGGAAATATCACAGCTGGAGGAACAGGGAAAACTCCAATGGCTGTTTATCTTGCCAGATTTTTGACTAACAAGGGATTGAAACCAGCAATAGTAATGAGAGGTTATAAGGGCAGATTTGAAAAAACAGGAGGTATTGCCTGTGATGGTAAAAACTTAAAAGCTGATTTTAACAATGCTGGTGATGAAGCAGTTCTTCTTTGTTCTAAGCTTGAAGGTGTTCCTGTTTTATGTGGTCATAATAAAAAAGAATCTGTTAAAAAGGCTGAAAAAGAGTTTAAAGCCAATGTTATTATTTTTGATGACGGGTTTTCCCATTTAAAACTAAAAAGAGATTTAGATCTTCTTCTTTTAGATTATAAAAAACCTTTTGGAAATTTTTTTACTTTGCCAAGGGGGATTTTAAGGGAGAAAAAAAAGAATCTTAAAAGAGCAGATGCAATTATATATACAAGAACAGAAAATCCCCAATTGTCATTTAATAATACTTTTTTTTCTTTTCACCACACAGAAGTTGATAAAATTATTCCAGGACTTAAGTCTTTGGAAAATAAAAAACCTTTTCTTTTTTGCGGAATAGGAAACAATCAAAGTTTTTATTCAAGTGTTCAAAAGTTTGGTTTTAATGTAAAAAGTTCTTTGTTTTTTGATGACCACCATAAATACAGCACTAAAGACATAAAAAAAATTATAAATAAAGCCAAGGAAGATTATTGCGATTGCTTTTTAACAACAACTAAAGATTATTGCAGAATAAAAGAAAACAATATAAGTTTCCCTTTTGATCTTATAGTAATGGATGCGGAAATTAAATTTTACTGCAATGGATTTGATAATTTTTTAAAAAAACGGCTGAAACAAATTGAGTGAACTACATAAATATTCTAGAGACAAATACACAATTGTTTCTTTAAAAGAATTAAAAGAGGAAACTCTTCTTCCTTTTACAAATACACTTTTAAAGTCTGAAAAAAAAATAAAAACTTCTTTATCTCCTCTTGGGGGAAGAGCTCAGATTTTAATTAAAAATCTTCCTGAATTAGGGCTTTTAGTTTTTAAAAATTACTTCAGAGGTGGGATTTTAGGAGTTTTTAATAAAAGAACTTATCTTAAAACTAAAGATAATATTAGACCTTTAACTGAAATTATCTTTTTAGATAAAATTAAAAAGCTTAATCTTCCTGTTCCTCAACCAATTGCGGCCTATTATTGGGGAAATTTGTTTTATAAGGGCGGAATAGTTACTGAATACATTAATAACTCCACCACTCTTGCACAATTTTGTATTGAAAATGAGGATAAGGGCCAAAAAATTTTTAAAGAAAAATTCTTACCTGTATTTGAAGAAATAATTAACAATAAAATTTTTCATTGTGATCTTCATCCTGGAAATGTTCTTGTTTCAAGAGGTGAAAAAATTCATTTAATTGATTTTGATAAGGCTTTTTTTTTTGAAGGGCTGCCTTTTTATTTAAGGGAAAAGCTGGAGTCAAGATGGAATAGGGCGGTTAAAAAACATAATCTACCTTCTTTTCTTTCCATGGTTCCAAAAAGACGGCCTTAAAAACCCTTTCAGGATCAATTTTCATACAATCCCTTGATTTGCATGTTTTTTGTCCGCAATTTAAGCATGAAGAATCTTTTTTTCTAATAATTTTTCCAAAATAAGGTCCTGTTCTTACAGGATTTGATGGTCCGAAAAGTCCAAGGGTTTTCACTCCAAGAGCAACCCCAAGATGCATGGGCCCTGTATCCGAACTTATTAAAAAGTTTGCATTTCTTAAAACTTCTGTAAGCTCGTAAAGATTTGTTTTTCCAGTAAGATTTAAAGGTTTTTTTAAGGATCGTTCCAATATATTTACAGAAAATTCAAGATCTTCAGGCCCTCCGGTAAGTACAGGTAAGAAACTTGTGTTTTCATAAATAAGATCTATAAGCTTTGCAAAATCACTTTCAAACCACTTATTACAAGATTTTGTTGCTCCTGTGTTTAAAACAAGATATTTATTTTCAATTTTTATGGATGATTCAAATTTGGGAAGATCCCAGGTTATAATTTCAGGTTTTTCAATACCAAGATATGATGAAAACTCCAGGTATTGGTCAAGCATATGAGTTGTCTCAGGATTGCTTGGCGGTATTTTTTCATAATTTAAAATCCAGGTTAATTCTTTGCATCTTTTTTTATCAAAAGTGATTTTCCTTTTACCAGGTGACTTAAAAGTAAAAACAGCAGATTTTAAAATTCTTTGAAGATCTAAAACAATGTCAAAATCTTCTGATTTAAGAAATTTTGAAAGGTTTTTAAATGATTCCCATTTGTTTTTTTTATCAAATAAAACAGCTTTTGAAACAGCCCTGTGATTTTTTACCAAGGGATAACTCAAAGGTTCTGTTATCCAGGTAATTTCTGCATTAAGAGTGTTTTTAAGATGAACTGCAAGTGGGAAAGTATTTATTACATCGCCAAGAGCACCAAGTTTTATAATTAAAATTTTCATTTATATTCCCAAAAGTTTTTCGCTGGCAGTAATTACTTCTGATGAATCTATTTTCATGCATTCTTCAGTATTTAAAGGACATTTATTATGGCCATGCCTTCCACAGGGACGACAATTAAGCTTTTTTTCAACAACTATGCTTTTGTTTTTCCATGGGCCGTATCCAAACTCTGGAATTGTTGAGCAAAATATAGAAACACAGGGAGTTTTTAAAGCGGAGGCCATGTGTAAAGCCATACTGTCATTACAGATAACAAGCTTGGCATTTGAAACAACAAATTTTAGTTCCAAAAGATTAAGTTTTCCACAAAAGTTTAAAGCTTTGGTATTTTCACAAACTTTTTCACATATTTTTTTTTCAGCTTCAGCTCCTGTTACAACAATTTTATACCCTTTATTTTCAAAATGTTTTGCAGTTTCATTATAACCTTTGGAATGCCAGATTTTAGTTTTCCAGGCACTTCCAGGAGATAAAAGAATATATTTTGAATCTTTTAAAGTTTTTAGCTCAGGGTTTATTTCAGTTTCAATTGGAGAAAAAAGCCTTAAATCCTGTTTTAAATGGGTGATATCTGTTTCCGATGAAAGAATTGAAAGATTTCTTATTGCATCATGATCTTTTATATTTCTTGGTTCAGATACATCATAAATAAAGGATAATTTTGCTTTTTTAAATCCTGTTTTGTGGGGAATTTTTGTTAAAAAAAGCATGAATGAAGTTCTATAAGATTTATGAAGACAATAAACCCTGTCAAAGTTTAAATTGTTTATCTTTTTTACAATCTTAAAAACCCCGGAGAGGCCTTTTTCTTTTCCTCTTTTATCATAAACAAGAACTTTTTTAATTAAAGGGTCATTTTCAATTAAAAGTCTACCCAAAGGAGTGGTAAGAAAATAAATTTCACTTTCAGGGTAGAGAGTTTTTACCCCTTTTATAACAGGAGTTGAAAGAATAATATCACCAAGAAAACCTGTTTGAATAATTAAAATTTTCATTAAATTACCTTTGTAGTACTCACAGCGTCAAGATAAGCCTGTACACCCTGGGCTACATCTTTAAATTCTTTATTATATCCTGCTTTTCTTAATTTTGTAATATCAGCTTGGGTATAACTTTGGTATCTTCCTTTTAAATGTTTTGGGAAACTTATGTATTCAATTTTTCCCTTACCCATATATTTAATTACAGAATTAGCCACATCATTGAATGTCTGGGCTGCTCCTGAACCAACATTGAAGATTCCAGAAACTTGAGGGTTTTTAAAAAGCCAGAGATTAACATCAACTGCATCTTTTACATAAATAAAGTCTCGTTTTTGGCCTCCGTTTTCATATCCTTCAATTCCTTCAAACAATTTACAAACTCCATTTTCTTTTATTTGATTATAAAAATGCCAGGCAACACTTGCCATGGTTTTTTTATGAAATTCCCTGGGCCCGTAAACATTAAAATACCTAAGTCCTGCTGTTTGATTTGTAATTTTGCCAAGATAAGGTCTTACAAAATTATCAAATAAAAGTTTTGAATATGCATAAACATTAAGAGTTTTTTCGTTTTTTTCTTCTTCATAAAAAATAGTATTATCTCCATAAACAGAAGCTGAAGATGCATAAATAAACTGGAAGTTTTTTTCCATGGATTTTAAAAATATGATTTTTGAAAACTCATAATTGTTTTCCATCATGAATTTTCCATCCCATTCTGTTGTATCAGAACAAGCACCTTCATGGAAAACAGCTTCAATATATTTTAAATCAGGATGATTGTTCTTTAATTTTTCAATAAAATCATCTTTGTCCATATAGTCATGGATTTTAAGGTCAGCTATATTTAAAAACTTTTCTCCCTGAGTGAGGTCATCAACAACAATAATATCTGTTCTTCCAATATTATTAAGCCCTTTTACAATATTACTCCCAATAAAACCTGCTCCTCCGGTTACTATAAGCATGGATTATTCCTTTATTTTGTTTATCAGATTTGTGGTGCTGTAGCCTTCAAGAAAATTAAGAGTTTTTACTTCTCCCCCGTTTTGAAGAACTGCTGAGCCTCCGGCAATTTCATCTATTTTATAATCTCCGCCTTTTACTAAAATATCTGGAAGTACTTTTTCAATAAGATTTTCCGGTGTATCTTCTCCAAATTCTATTATCCAGTCGGTGGATTCAAGAGCATCAAGCATTGTCATTCTTGTTTGAACGGGATTTAAAGGTCTTGGCTCTCCTTTGAGCCTTGTTACTGAATTGTCTGAGTTAACAGCTACAATCAATCTGTCTCCAAGACTTTTTGCTTCTTTTAAATATTTGATATGACCTGGGTGTAAAATATCAAAACATCCGTTTGTCATTACAATTCTTTCTCCCCGCTTTTTGGCCTCACCAAGAAGATTTATCAGTTCTTCAAGGTTTACTATTCCCTTTTCTAAGGGTCTGAATTCTTTTTGAACCTCAGCTAAAAGAACGTTTTTTAACTCTTTTTTTGTTGTAAATGCAGTTCCAAGTTTTGAAACCACAATTCCTGCTGAATAGTTGGCAATTCTAACAGCTGAAACAAGATCGATCCCTGCAGCAAGAGAAGATGCTAGAGCTGCAACTACAGTGTCTCCAGCTCCTGTTACATCGTAAACCTCTTTAGTTTTAGCTTTGATATTGATAAACTCATTATCACCAAAAATAAGAGTCATTCCCTTATCACCCCTTGTTATTAAAAGAGTGTTTAAATTAAGTTCTTTTATAAGACCACTGCCTTTTTTAACTATTTCTTTTTCGTTATTACATTTGCCGACTACTGCTTCAAATTCAGAAAAATTAGGAGTGATTATTGTGGCGTTTCTATACTTGGAAAAGTCAGTTCCTTTTGGGTCAACAATTACTGGTTTATTAAGACTTACAGCTTTTTTTATCCATTCTCTTGTGGACTGAAGGGTTCCCTTATCATAGTCTGAAATAACAACAATATTTGAATCTTTTATTGAATCTTCATAGTATTTTTCAATCTTATCTCTTTTTATTCCTGGAAAACCATCTTCATGGTCAATTCTTAAAAGTTGCTGATGTTGGCTTATTATTCTTAATTTGGAAATTGTTTTAGAGTTTTTTATTTTTTGAAATTTTGTCCTGATTTTGAATTCTTTAAGTTTTTTTTCCAAAACCTTTGCCAGCTCATCATCACCAGTAATGGAAACTATATCACATCTTGTGCCAAGACTTCCAATATTCATGGCAACATTTGCACTTCCTCCGGGTCTTTCATCTGAACTTTGCACTTTCACAACCGGAACAGGGGCTTCTGGAGATATTCTTTTTGTTTCCCCATACCAGTATGAGTCAAGCATTACATCTCCGGCAACAGTGATTTTACCCTTGCCCAGATTTTCTATCATTGGAATAAGTTCAATTTTTTTAAAATAATTATCCACAAAATCCCTCTTCAATTAATTCGCATAAAATATGTCCCACAAGAATATGTGCTTCCTGAATTCTTGCTGTAACATTGGATGGTACAATAATACTTAAGTCAGCAATATCTTTTAATTGTCCACCGTCTTTTCCTGTAAGAGCTATTGTATATGCTTTTTTTCTTTTTGCTTCAATAAGTGCTTTTATAACATTTTTGCTGTTTCCGCTTGTTGAAATCCCTAAAACTGCGTCTCCTTGATTTGCAAGTCCCTGGATCTGTCTTTTGAAAATCTCATCAAAAGAATAGTCATTCCCAATTGCAGTTAGAATTGATGTGTCTGTTGTAAGGGCAATGGCTGGAATTGCGTCTCTTTCCTTTTGGAACCTCCCAATAAGTTCAGCTGCAATATGCTGGCTGTCAGCTGCTGATCCACCGTTTCCCATTAAAAGTATTTTATTGCCGTTTTTTAAAATAGAAGTTAGTTTTGATCCGGCAGCTAAAATAAGCTCAGTTTTTTTTTCAAGCTCATTTATTAATTTAATATGATCTTTAAATATATTTGATATCTTCATTTTTGCTCCATTTTCTAATTTACAATGCAATTTTATAAATATAATACAGTTTAATGTCAATTAAACTAGTGGTATAAAAAAATAAAACAAACTTTTAAGCTTAAACTTAATGGATAATTAAATGAATAAAATAAAAGTAATGCATATTGATACTGATAAAGAATGGAGAGGAGGGCAGCAACAGGGCTTTTATCTTCATAAAAAGCTTTTAACAAAAAACTATAACTCTGTTTTTTTATGTCAGCCTGATTCAATCTTAAAAGAAAAACTTGAAAATGAAAATCTTGATTACCTTACCATGAGAATAAATGGAGAAGTAGATTTTATTGCTGGTAAAAAAGTTGCTAAAATATGCAGGGAAAAAGAAATAAACATTTTACACCTTCACGATGCCCATGCCATGGCAACAGGTCTTTGGGCAAAACTTTTTTACCCTTCGCTTTTACTTATAGGCGTAAGAAGGGTGGATTATCCCATAAAAAAAAATATCTTCAGTCAATATAAATATAAGTCAGCCAAAATGACTAAAATTGTTGCAATTTCAAATGAAATTAAAAAAATTTTAATTGAAGACGGGATTGATGAATTAAAAATAGAAGTAATTAAAAGCGGAGTAGATATTGATAAGTTTGTTCATATAGAAAAGTCTGATTTCTTACATAAAGAGCTAGGTCTTCCTGAAAATTCTTTTATTGTTGGAACAGTGGCAGCTTTAGCTGGGCACAAAGATTATCCAACCCTTTTAAAAGCTGCTCAAATTGTAGTAAAAAAACTACCCTCCGTTTATTTTGTTTCAATTGGAGACGGTCCTGATAGAAAAGAAATTTTTAGATTAAGAGAAGAACTTGGGCTAAATGAGAAGTTTATTTTAAGGGGGTTTCAAAAAGACGTTGGGAATCATTTGAAAAATTTTGACATTTTCATTCTTTCTTCAAAAACAGAAGGACTGGGAACATCTTTAATGGATGCAATGTCAGCAGGGATTCCATCTTTATGCTGCAAAAGCGGAGGAATACCTGAACTTGTAGATGACGGGGTAAACGGACTTCTTGTTGAAAAAGAAAGCCCTGAACTTTTGGCAGTAAAAATAATTGAACTCTATGAAAATAAAAATTTAAGAGAAAAACTTGGGATTAATTCAAGAAAAAAATCAAAACAATTTTCAATAGATTTCACAGTTAAAAAAAATATTGAACTTTATGAAAAACTTATTTATTAGCTTATTAATTTTTCTTTTTATTTCAGGCTGTTCATCAAATTTTACCAATGACTTTATTCATAAAAGTTATTTTTCTGAAATAACAGGAGTTTATCAAGATTCGCTTAAAAGCTTAAATTTTGTAAGAAAAGGAAAATGTTCAATGCATCCAAATTGTTCATCATTTGGACAAATTGCCTTTGAAAATCATAATTTTTTCAAGGCAACTTATTTGACAAGTGAAAGGCTTATAAGATGCGGACGTGACTGTAAAGATAAATTAAAAATCATAAACACTGATTCAGGGTTAAAGTTTTTTGACCCTGTTCCTGAATAATTAACAAGGCAGGTTTAGATGAAAAAAATATTTATTGTTTTATTTGCTGTGTTATTACCTTTTAACGGATTTGCAGAACCAGCAAAAGTCTTTGTAAGTATCTTGCCCCAGAAATATTTTTTAGAAAAAATAGGTAAAGACTTTATTGAAGCAGAAGTAATGGTGCTTCCTGGTCACAGTCCTGTTTCATACAACCCAAAACCAAGCCAGATGGCAAGTCTTTCCAAAGCTCAAATTTATTTTTCAATTGGGGTTCCTTTTGAGAAAAACTGGCTTCCAAAAATTGAAAAAAACTATAAAAATCTTTTTATTTCTGATTCTTCTTCAGGTGTTTTAAAAAGGCAAACAGATGATGGTTTTTTTGAAGAGCATAGAATGGAAAAAGAAATTCATAACCATGGTAACGAATTTTATGACCCTCATATATGGATGTCTCCATTAAATGCAATAAGAATAGCCAGAAACATGATGATAGTTCTTTCGAAAAAAGATCCCTTGAACAGAGAAGAATTTTATAAAAATTATTTGGAGTTTTCAAAGGAAGTTATAGAACTAGATGAAAAAATTATAAAAAAAACCTTAAACATAGAAACAAGAAATATTTTTGTTTTTCATCCTTCATGGGGATATTTTATGGATGAATATAATCTTAATCAGATTCCAATTGAAGCACAGGGAAAAGAGCCTGGGCCATCTCATCTTTCAAAGATTATGAAATTTGCCCAGAAACACAATATAAAAACCCTTCTTGTTCAGCCCCAATTCCCTTCTTCCAGTGTAAAAGTAATGGAAAAAACTCTTGGGCTAAAAGTTGTAATTGCAGATCCTCTTGCTGAAAGCTGGGGTGAAAATCTTTTAAAAATTTCTAAACTTATTTCTAATTCAAAAAAATAAAATTTAACTTCTAATTGCCAGGAAGCTGTTTTTTTATTTGATAAAAAAAGAATATAATTACTAAAATTTTTAAGTGTTTTGAATACTGATTTTTTTAGTTAATAGTCAGGTTTGCTATATTCTAAACTAAAATGATGTTCAAAAATATCCATTACAATAGATCTGGAAAAGCCTTTTTGACTCATAATTCTAATATAGGTCTGGGCTTTTTTATTGTATCCTTCTTTTTTATCAATTTTATATTTTGATTTAAAAAAAAACTTTAAGGCAATTTTGTACTCTTCTTTTGATTCCTGAAACTTTGCTATCAATTCATCGGTAATTTTATTATCTATGCCTTTTTTATAAAAAGCCGCTCTAATTTTAAGAGGTCCGTTTAATTTTCTTTTTTCAATCTCAAAATAATTTTTTGCAAATTTTTCATCATCAAGAAATTTATATTCAAAGCATTTATTAATTGCCTCTTTTATTTCATTTGAAGAATATTTCTTTTTTCTAAGCTTGGTTTCAAGCTCAAACTTTGAATGATCTCTTATTTTTAAAAAATTAAGAGCAGACTGAAAACAATCTTGTGGTCTTTTTTTCTTTTGTGTAAATATATCCAATTATAAGACCTGTAGTTCTAGTTTAAGTTTTTTATAAAAAAAAGGGCTCCTTCCGTTAAGGAAAGAACCCTTTGTATTTGGATTTACCTGCCCAGAATTAAATAAGTTTTTTAACAACGGGCTTTAAAAAAGTAAAGTGTAATTTATTCTTCATTTTCCTTGGCTGCAGCTTCAATTACCTTTTGTGCAATATCTGGTGGAACCTGCTCATAATGGGAAAATTCAACTGAAAAAGTACCTCTACCACCTGTCATTGATCTTAGTTCAGGAGAATATTTCTGAATTTCTGAAAGTGGAATTTCTGCTTTTACAGCACTTTTTTTGCCCTGAGTGTCCATTCCCTGGACTCTTCCTCTTCTTGAGTTCAAATCACCCATTATATCGCCCATGCTTTCTTCTGGAGCAAGGACTTCTATTTTCATTATGGGCTCAAGAAGTACAGGGCCAGCCTGTGCCATAGCTGCTTTATAGGCAAGAGAGCCCGCAACTTTAAAAGCCTGCTCAGAAGAGTCAACCGCGTGATATGAGCCGTCATCTACAATGGCTTTGAAGTCAACACAGGGGTATCCTGCTAGAACTCCTACATCCTTTGCTTCAGAAATACCTTTTTCAACAGCCGGGATATATTGTTTTGGAATTGAACCGCCCACAATTTTTTCTTCAAATACAAAGCCTTCTCCTTTTGGAAGAGGCTCAAATGCCACCCAGCAGTCACCGTATTGTCCATGACCTCCTGATTGTTTTTTATGTTTACCCTGAACTCTTACAGACTTGGTGATTGTTTCCTTATATGGAATTTTAGGTGTTTTAAGAGCTGCACTAACTTTAAATTTTCTTTTAAGTTTTGCAATTGTAGTTTCTATGTGAAGAGCCCCTGCACCTGAAAGAATCATTTCATGGGTTTCATCATTTCTTTCAAGGGTTAGAGCTCTATCTTCATCAATAATTTTTGCAAGAGCTGTAAAAACTTTATCTTCTTCACCTTTTTCTTCAGCCATTACTGCAAAAGAAATTACAGGAGTTTTTTGCTTTCTCTGGATAATTCTCACTGGATTATCAGGATCGCAAAGTGTTTCTCCTGTTTTAGTCCTTTTAAGCTTTGGAACAGCAACAATATCACCTGCAACAGCTTCTGTAATGGTTTTCTGGTTTTTTCCCTCTGTAAGATAAAGCTGAGAAAATCTTTCTTTTTCGTCTTTTTCAACATTAAGAAAAGTTCCGTCTTTTCCAAGTTTTCCAGAAACAATTTTAAAAATATTCAACATTCCTGCATATGGATCAAGAATTGTCTTAAAAACATAGGCTGCAAAGGGAGCATCAGGATCTGTATTAAGCTCAATTTCATTATCATCTTTGTCCAATGCTTTAACAGGTTGGGCATCCAAAGGAGATGGGGCAGCATTAACAATAAAGTCCATCAATGCCTGGCAACCTGAACCATTAATAGCAGTGCCAAAAAAGACAGGAGCAAAAACTCTTTCTTTAAATGAGTTTTTAAGTCCATTGATTATTTCTTCATCTGTAAGCTCTTCACCTTCAAGGTATTTTTCTATAAGATCATCATCTGATTCTGCTATATTTTCTATTAATGTCATTCTTTCAATTTCAATATCATCAGCAAGTTCTGGAGGGATATCAACAGGGTTTTGATTTCCTTCAGGATCATATTCGTAGGCTTTGTTTGAAATAAGATCCACATAGCCTTTTAAGCTTGAGTTTTCAATTATGGGGAATTGTAAAGCCGATGCCCTTAGACCGCATTGTTCTTCAAAATTTTCAATTATTGAAGCATAATCTGCACCTTCTTTATCAAGTTTGTTGATAAAAACAGCACAGGGCTTATTAAGTTCTTCTGCGATTTCCATGGTTTCTTCAGTTTTAATTTTAATTCCATCAACTGCATCAACAACAATAACCATGGTTTCAACCGCCTGAAAGCAGGGAGGAGCATCTTCAAAAAAATTAAGTTCTCCGGGAGTGTCTACAAGGGTGATTTCATGTTTGTCCCAGGGAATTGTGTAAAATGAAGTGGTAATACTTGAAGCCCTTGTAATTTCTTCTGGCTCAAAATCCATAGCAGTATTCCCTTCTTCAATTGTTCCAACCCTTGAAGTAAGGCCTGCTTTAAAAAGAATATTTTCGGCTAAAGTAGTTTTCCCGGCGCTGGCATGACCTGCCAACGCCACAGTTCTTTTTCTTTTGATCGCATCTGACATTTAGTTTTCCTCCTTTAAAGTAACAAAATAAAAAACTCTATGCTGAATGATAAAAACCTTATATTCTGTATTTTGCTATTGCCTTAATGTCAACTGTATAATGTACTCCTGATTACCTTTTGGGCCTTTAATCGGTGAGGAGACAAGGTTTTTTTTTACTAATCCTTGTTTTTTAAAAAAACTGGTAAGTTCTTCTATTATCCTTTGGTGGATGGATTTATCCCTTACAACTCCGCCTTTTTCCACCTCGTTTTTTTCTGCTTCAAACTGAGGTTTTATCAAAGCAAAAACTTCTGAATTTTTTTTCATAAATTTAATTGCAGAGGGGATTACTGTTTTAAGAGAAATAAAGGAGGTATCACAAACAACTAAATCTACTTTTTCACCAATTGTATCAAATTCAAGATTTCTTATATTTGTTCTTTCAATTACAATTACTCTTTTGTCCTGACGAAGTTTCCAGGCAAGCTGTCCATAAGCCACATCAACAGCATAAACTTTAGAAGCATTTTTCTGGAGAAGATAATCAGTAAATCCTCCAGTTGATGCACCTATGTCCATACATATAAGATTTGAGACTTCAAAACCTGTTTTTTCAACAGCTTCTTTTAATTTTAACGCACCTCTGCTCACAAAAGGGAAATTTTGTTTTTTTAATCTTATAATTGTATTTTCTGGAATTAAACTTCCAGATTTTAAGTTGTCAAAGCCTTCTGCCACAACATTCCCAGCCATGATAAGAGCTTTTGCTTCCTTGATATTTTCAGCAAGGCGCATTTCAACAAGGATTTGATCAAGGCGAATTTTATTTGTCATTTTCAAGTAAACTCAAAGCGGTTTTTAAAATACCTTCAGGATTAAGACCAAAAAGATTTCGTAATTCTTCCTGGGTTCCCTGGGGAACAAAAGTGTCGTTTATTCCCATTCTTTTAATTTTTTTATTATTGATCCCCAAATCTGCAAAAAGTTCTAAAATAGCAGAGCCAAAACCACCGTTTAATACATTTTCTTCAATTGTAATTATTTTATCTGTTGTTTCAGCCATTGAAGCTAAAAGCTCACTATCAAGCGGTTTTGCAAATCTTGCATCTATAAGTGAAGGGGAATATCCCTTTTTTTCAAGGAAATCACAGGCTTTTTCAGCAGGAGCCACCATGCTTCCTATTGCAATAATAAGAATATCACGGCCATCTCTTAAAAGTTTTGCTTTTAAAGGCGAAATTATTTCAGCTTGATCATAGGAAATAAAATTTTCACTTGTAGAGCTTCCTCTTGGGTATCTTATTGCCACCGGTGAATTCATTGATTCTGCAGTTTTCATCATTTTCACAAGCTCATCACCAGAAGAGGGTGCCATTATAGTTATATTGGGGAAAGGCCTTAAATAACTTAGATCAAACAATCCATGGTGAGTGGGACCGTCTTCTCCCACAATTCCAGCCCTGTCCAAGGCAAAAATCACATGATGACCGTCCAGGCAAACATCATGAAAAATCTGATCATAGGCCCTTTGAAGAAATGATGAATAAATTACCACAAAAGGAAGATGTCCTTCAATTGCAAGTCCTGCCGAAAAAGTAACAGCATGCTGCTCAGCAATTCCTACATCAAAAAACCTTTTGGGAAATTTTTTACAAAAATTAACCAAGCCTGTACCATCTGGCATTGCAGCTGTAATTGCTGTTACTTTTTTATTTTTCTCTGCCATCTGACATAATGTTTTCCCAAAAATTTTTGTATATTTTGGAAGATTTACAGCTGTTTTTTCTGGTAAAGAAGGAGGGATTCCGTGAAATTTTGTTGGATTTTCCTCAGCCTCTTTGTAACCTTTGCCTTTTTTGGTAATTACATGGAGAAGAATAGGCCCTTCAAGGGTTTTTATATTATTTAAAATTTTAATTAAGTGGTCTAGTCTATGACCATCTATGGGTCCAAAATAATCAAAGTTTAGGGCTTCAAAAAGCATTCCCGGGGTTACAAATGATTTAAAAGACTCTTCGCTTTTTTTAGCAAATTTATAAATATCGTCACCAATTTTGGGTAATGACTTTAAAAACTCTCCAAATTCTTTTCTAAGATTTTGAAAATGTTTTCCAGATAGCTTTCTACTTAAAAAAGAGGAAAGAGCTCCAACATTTGGAGAGATTGACATGGCATTATCATTTAAAATTACAATCAACCGTTTTTCAAAATCTCCAGCATGATTTAAGGCTTCAAAGGACATTCCTGCTGTCATTGAGCCGTCTCCAATTACACATACCACATTTCCAGGATCATTTTTAAGGCATTTGGAAGCTGACATTCCAAGCCCGGCTGAAATAGAAGTTGAACTATGTCCAACAGTGATTGCATCATGAGGACTTTCGCTTATATGGGGGAAGCCTGAAATTCCATTTAGTTTTCTTAGGGTGTGAAACTTATCTTTTCTGCCTGTGAGAATTTTATGGGCATAGGCCTGATGTCCCACATCCCAGACTAGTTTATCTGTTGGAGAATCAAATACATAATGAAGTGCCATTGAAAGCTCAACAGCTCCAAGACTAGATGCAAGATGTCCTCCGGTTTTTAGAACTGTTGAAATTATAAGTTCTCTTATTTCGCTTGATAAAACCTCAAGTTCTTCTAGTGAAAGTTTTTTTAAATCTTCCGGATTTACAATGTTTTCAAGAAAGCTCACTTTAATTCCCCGCTATTTTTTTCTGTTTAAAATATACCACGCAAGATTTTTAAGGGGGTTTGGTTCAACCCTGAAAAAACTTAAATGTTCCAGTGATTTTTCTATTAATTCAGCAGCATATTTTTTTGAATTTTCCAAACCCATTAAAAGAGGGTAGGTTGCTTTATTTTTTTCTAAATCTGTCCCTGTAGACTTACCCATGACTAAAGGATCGCCTGTTGCATTTAAAATATCGTCAGTTACCTGAAATGCAAGTCCAATACACTTTCCATATTCATCAAGCTCTTTAAGCCCTTTTTCCTCAGACCCTCCGATTATTCCCCCGGAAACAAGTGAAGCTCTGATTAAAGCACCGGTTTTTTCCATGTGAATATTTTGAAGTTTTTCAAGGGAAACAGTCTTTTTTTCTGCTTCTATATCTTTCATTTGTCCTGAAATCATTCCATAGCTGCCTGAAGCTTTGGAAATTATCTGAATTGTTTTTACAATAATTTCAGGTTCAAGTTTTTGATTGGATAAAACTTCAAAAGCCATGTTTAAAAGTCCGTCTCCGGCAAGAATGGCTGAAGCTTCATTGAATTTTTTATGTGAAGTAGGAATTCCTCTTCTCAAATCATCGTCATCCATAGAAGGAAGATCATCATGGATAAGTGAGTAAGTGTGAATCATTTCAATGGCAGAGGCACAGTCAAGTGCTTTAAGGTTTTTATCACCGCAAAGATTGGATGCTGTAAGGCATAAAATAGGGCGAAGCCTTTTACCGCCTGCCATAAGAGAATATTCCATGGCATTAAAAAGAAGAGTAGAGCTGTTTTTTGGGTCTAAAAGCTCTTTAAGCCTTTTTTCAACAATTTCCTTTTGTATGTCTAGAAAATTTTTAAAATCAAAATTTTCAATCATCATTTATTTCCGCTTCTGTAAAAAAAGCTGGATCTGCAGGTTCTTTTGTTAAATTACCTTCCATGTCTTTTTTTAAAATCATTATTTTTTCTTCAGCTTCATCAAGCTTTTCTTCACAAAATTTTGAAAGTTTGATTCCTTCTTCAAACTTTTTTACAGCATCCTCAAGGTTTAATTCTTCATTTTCAAGGGAGTTAACAATTTCGTCAAGTTTTAAGAGTGATTCTTCAAAAGTTTTTTTTGCCATAAATAACTGATAACCTTTATTTAATGTTTTTTACAATGCATATCATTGTTCCGTCTTTTAAAACAACTTCAATTTCATCATCTTTTTTAACATCGGTTTGAACAGACCTTATAACCTTTTTATTAAGAGGGTTTCTTGTGATTGAATATCCTCTTTTTAAAATTTCAAAGGGATTAAGTTCAAAAAGTAATGAAAACAGTTTATCAAATTCAAACTTATTTTTATAAACTATTTTTTCAAAGTTTTTAATTAAATTTAATCTTGAGTTTAAATATCTTTCTTTTTTTGAGCTTATAAGATTTTCAATTCTTCTAAATTGAATGGTTTTGTTTAAAATATTTAAATATTCTTTTTTACCATTAATATATCTTTTAGTCCTTTTTTCCAGCAAAAGAAGTTTTTCATCAATATAAATTCTTTTTTCTTCAATTTCTTTTTTTGGATCTTTTAGTCTTTGTTTACAGTTTTTAAGTTCAGATTCTTTTATTTGAATAAACTTTGAAAATGTATTTAAAAGTCTTTTATTATAGATATTTAGGTTAGTTAAAATATCTTCTTTTGAAGGAATTGCATATTCAGCAGCAGCAGTTGGAGTAGGGGCCCTTAAATCAGAAACAAAATCAATTATTGTAAAGTCAGTTTCATGACCAACACCTGTTATTATTGGAATTTTTGAATCAAACACTGTTCTTGCAAGAGCTTCTGAATTAAATGCATTTAAATCTTCAAAGGAACCTCCGCCCCTTGCTATTATAATGAGGTCAGATTCATTAAGAATATTTAGGTCATTTATAGCTTCTATTATTTCCAGGTGAGCTTTTTCACCCTGAACTAAAACAGGGCAAAGCAAAATTTCAATATTTCTAAATCGTTTTTTAATAGTTTTGAGCATATCCCTTAAAGCTGCACCTGCAGGTGAAGTTATAAGGGCAATCTTAGAAGGAAGATCCGGGAGTTTTTTTTTGTGAACTTTATCAAAAAGGCCTTCATTTAAAAGCTTATTTTTGATTCCTTCAAAATTCATTTGAATGGATCCTTGACCTTTTTCTTCAAGGTATTCAAAAATTATCTGATATGATCCCCTTGGAGGATAAACAGAAATTCTTCCAAATCCTGTGATTTGAGTTCCATTTTTAGGCTGAAATTTTAAGTTTTTTTGTTGTCCCTTGAACATTACAGCATTTATAAGTGATTTTTTATCTTTAAGAGAAAAATAAATATGACCTGAAGAAGGTTTTGAAAAATTAGAGATTTCACCTGTGATCCAGATAAAGGAAAACTTTATTTCTAGAACCGAATGAATTTCGCCGGTAATTTCAGAAACAGTATAAATTTTTTTCCCCTGGGCAATTGATTCCAAAATTTATCCTTAAATTTTTTTAAAGGTTTGAACTTAAATAGTTTAAATTAAAAAGTATAAATTAAAATTTGGCAAATAATAAGATTTAAAATGTTTTTTTACAAGGATTGATGATTTAAAATTTGAAGTGACTTATAATACATATTATGTAAACTTTTATCGGAAAGCTGAATTAAATAGATAGAATGGCTTTTAAATGATATTATTATTGAACATAAATTAAAGTTCTCCCCTTTTCTTTGAATAAAAAATTAATCTAATTAAATTTATCGATTTTACTTGATTTTAAAGTTTTTTAATTTATTTTGTTATCAGCTTTTAATTCTGTAACCGAAAAAGTATAATATAACCTAAGCAAACTAAAGTAATTAATTATTTTTTAAGGAGGCATTAATGGATAGAGTTTCTTTTCAGGAAACTTCTCAAGTAAGAGTAAACAGTTTTCTTCAAAGCGTATACAACTGGATGGCTATAGGCTTAGCGCTGACAGCGGTTTTTGCCTACATCTTTTCAGAGATAATATTTCTTCCACCGGCATTGTTTTTTGTTTTAGCCATTGGTCAACTGGGAATTGTATTTTATCTAAGTGCAAGAATCAGCAAGCTTGAGGCTTCTACGGCCACTTCACTTTTTATGTTTTACGCTGCTTTAAACGGGGTTACTCTTGGCTGGATCGTATCAGCATACACAACTGCTTCAGTTGCAGCTGCTTTTATTGTATGTTCAGCAACCTTTGCAGTAACAAGTGTATTTGGAATGGTTACCAAAAAAGATTTAACAGGAGTTGGAAACTTTATGATGATGGGCCTTATAGGCATTATCATAGCTTCTATTGTTAATATCTTTCTTGCCAGTTCAACCATTTTTTGGATAGTAAATTATGTGGGAGTGATTGTTTTTGTAGGACTTACCGCATATGACACCCAGAAAATAAAAGAAATGGCACTTTCCCAGCCTGCTGATCTTGATAATTCAGCAATTAGAAAAGGTGCAATTTTAGGTGCTTTAACCCTTTACCTTGACTTTATAAACCTTTTTATAATGATGCTAAGAATTATGGGCGATAGAGAATAAAAAGTTTTAATAAAATCTAAATTATTTAAAAACCGGGGATTTCCCCGGTTTTTTTATTTATAATGCAATAGTGTTTCTAACCGCTTTTTCTATAAACTCACAGGATTTTTCAGCTAATTCCATTGTGCTTGCCTCACACATAATTCTAAGCATATTCTGGGTTCCAGAATATCTGACAAGCACCCTCCCCGTTTTATCAAGTCTTTTCTCAATTGTATTTATGGCATTTTTGATTTCAGGAATATTTTCAACAGGTACTTTTTCATTTACTTCAATATTAACAAGTTTTTGAGGATAAATTGTAATTATTTTTTTAAGCTCAGATAATGGTTTGTTTGAATTTTTAATTATTTCAGAAAGAATAACTCCGGATAAAAGCCCATCTCCGGTATTTTGGTACTTCAAAAAGATTAAATGTCCAGAGTCTTCACCTCCAAGATTTGCATTTTCTTTAATCATGGACTCATAAACATATCTGTCCCCAACTTTGGTCATTATCAGTGAAATCTTTTTTTCTTCACAAAATTTTTTAAAACCAAGATTGGACATTATAGTTGCAACAATCTTTTTTTCATTAAAAGACTCTGAAGCAATGGCAAGAATTTGGTCCCCTGTGGTTTTTTCTCCATTGTTGTCTACTGCAATAAGCCTGTCTCCATCACCGTCAAAAGCAAGCCCAAAATCAGCTTTGTTTTCAATTACAGCCCGGCTTAGTTCTTCTGTGTGTTCTGAACCACAATTTTTGTTTATATTAAATCCATTGGGAGTATTATTTATTGTTATTACTGAGGCTCCAAGTTCTTCTAAAATTTCAGGAGCAATTTCGTAGCAGGCTCCGTTTGATGTATCAACTACAATATTTAAGCCTGAAAGGATATTTCCCTTTTTGTAAAAGTCATCAAAAAGGCTTTTATAGGTTTTTATATATTTTTTATGGTTATTAAAAACTTTTCCAGGTTCAGTTTCAAAATCTTTAAATTTTTTTGAATAATAAATTTCAGTAATTTCATTTTGTTCTTTATCTGTGAATTTTTTTCCGCTTCCTTTGAAAAACTTTATTCCATTATCCTGATATGGATTATGTGAAGCCGAAATCATCACAGAAAAATCAGCATCGGAGTTTGCTGTTACATAGGACAATGCAGGAGTTGGTAAAACTCCAGCCAGCTCAACATCCAATCCCATGGAGGTAAAACCTGCACAAAGAGCTGATTCAAGCATATATCCTGAAGCTCTTGTATCTTTTGCTATAATTATTTTTTTAGATTTTATTCTGCCTGATTCATAAAAGTATAAGGAACTTGCCTTAGCAATTCTTAAAACAAGCTCTGGAATCATTGGGTAACTATTTGCTTTTCCTCTTATTCCATCCGTACCAAACAATTTTCTCATTTTTTATTTTCCCAGATCAAATTTGTTTAAAATTTCTGACATTTTTTCATTAAAATCAACAACTATCTGATTAAGCCATAAAACACCTGATTTTACAGTATTTTCTTCAAGAGAATGAATTTTTTCCAAATAATTGAGACCATTATTCTCCTTTTCAAATTCGTTTAAAAAATCATCACGCCCTTTTGAAAAAAGATTTTTGTTTTCAGAAAAACCAATGATTAAGTCAAAGATTGTGTTTGTGTTCTTACAAAAATTTTCCTTTAATTCAACAAGTTTTGAATTTTTACCATCTTTTTTTAAAATTTTTAACCCTAACTCAACCTTATCTGAGAGTTTTTTCAATTGTTTGGTTCTTTCTTCAATGGCAGAATCTATTGTATTAATGGCGAACTCATTGATTTTAGGATTAAGATAATTTGTTCTTACAAAAATATACCAGTTTTTAAGGGCAATAAGGTTTGCCATATAAAATAAATTGTTTTTTATAATTTTATTAATGGAAAGATAAATCATAGATGTTTGGTTTATATTTATATTTTTGTGAATATTTTCAAATATAAGCCTGTTTTCTTTTAGAACATCTCTTCTTAAAATAGTTCCAGCAGCACTTGTGCACCCAAATTCAAGCCTTAAAGGACCAACCATTCCGCCCTGGCCTCCAAGAAAAATAGGGGATTTATTTAAAAAAACACCCTCATAAACATTTCCTAATAAAGAAGGGGTTGCTTTATCTTGATTTGGAGTAAAATTAAAATGAATAAAAGAACTTCCAACTTCGCTGTGGTTTTTTGGTGAAGTTCCTCCTGTAAGCATGCAGTCACAAAAATTTATCAAGCTTCCAAGAGTGGCATAGGGGAAAATTATGGTTTGTTTAATTCCGCAGGTATGGGCAATTGATGATTTTTCTTCAAGTATACAGCCTTTTCTTACATGGGAATTTGTTCCTGATTTTGATTTAGATAAAAAAACAGAACCATTAAAATATCCTGAACCAAAAACACAATCTTTATCTGCAACACAATTTTCAATTACAGCAGGACCTTCTTTACTAACAATACATCCTTTTGAAATATAAGTGTTTTTTCCATACAATCTTGTTCCCTGGTTTAATTTAACCCCTGGCTCAATATTGTTTATATCAATAGTTTCATCTATAAAAACGGAGCTGGGGTTTTCTATCAACACCCCTTTATCAATGAGTTTATTTATGATCTTATTCATTTATTCACCATTGCCTATTTAACTTAAAGTTGATTTTTATTAGTAAAATGCTATTAAAGCGAAAAGCATTCTAGCATTAAACAGATCATTATCAATTAAAATGGAGAGTAAATTTTATGAAACCCCATTCTCTTGATTCAAAATTATTCAGACATTCCTTCAATTTTTTTGATTCCGGGATTAACTTAACTGCTCTTCTTTCTGAAAACAACAGGTTTAAAGATTTTTCATCTAAAGGTGCTGAAGTTTTTTTAGATTATTCAAGGCAACTGATAGATTCAAAGGGTTTTGAGCTTTTAATTGAGCTTGCAAAAACAAAAAAGATAGCTGAAAAATTTAAATCCATGGCTGAGGGTGAAATCGTAAATAAAACAGAAAAAAGGCCTGCACTTCATACTCTTTGCCGGGCTGAAAAATCAAACCACCCTCTTTTTAAAGAAATTATAAGGGTTAAAACTCAGATAAAAGAATTTTCAAACAAAATTCATAGGGGAGAAATTCTTTCATCAACTGGAAAAAAGTTTGAAAATATTTGTGTAATCGGAATTGGAGGCTCAAATCTTGGAACAGAATTTGTTGTTAAAGCCCTTTCCTACAAAAAACAAAATCTTAATCCATTTTTTATTGCCAGCTGTGATCCTTGCGAAATTGAAAGCGTTAAGTCTTCCATTGATTTTGAAACAACACTTTTTGTAATTATTTCAAAATCATATACTACAAGAGAAGTAATGATTAATGAAGATTTGATAAATTATGAGCTTAAACAATTAAATCTTAATCCAAAAGAACATATTGTACGGGTAACATCAAAAAATAGTCCTGGAGATTTATCTGAATTTGAAGTTTTTCATATGTTTGATTCAATTGGGGGAAGATATAGTGTTTCATCTGCTGTTGGAGGTCTTCCAATTTCCCTTGTTTATGGATTTGATGTGTTTGAAGAGTTTCTTAAGGGAATGAATCAAATGGATGAGCATTGTTTAAATTCAGATTTAAAAGACAATCTTGCTCTTATTTCCGCACTTATTGATATTTGGAATTTTGTATATCTTGATTTTTCAGTGCTTGGAATAATTCCCTATTCTTTTCAGCTTGAAAAACTGCCTGCACATGTTCAGCAACTTTATATGGAAAGTAACGGAAAATCATTATCTGAGGATAATGAAAGCCTTAATCACAATACCTCAATGGTGATTTTTGGAGACACAGGCACAAAATCTCAACATTCATTTTTTCAGCTTTTTCATCAGGGAAGAACCATACCTTTAGAATTTATAGGAGTTCTTTCTCCTCCCTGCAAAAATTTCCATAAATATGAAAACATTTTGAATAATGATGAACTTTTTGCAAATCTTCTTGCCCAGGCCGATGCCCTTGCTTTTGGAAGAAATTCAGATGAACCAGAAAAAATATGCAAAGGAAACAGACCAAGTTCTATTTTAACAATAAATGATTTAAGTCCTTTGACAATTGGAAAGCTTGTTTCATTTTATGAGGCAAGAACCGTAATGGCAGGTTTTTTGTGGGAAATAAACCCTTTTGATCAATTTGGAGTTGAAACAGGAAAAATCCTTGCCAATGAAAAAAGAAATACTATAAAGAACGCATTAAACAATAATATTTTTCCAGAAAAAACTCAAAGAGACAATTATTATATGAAAGCTTTGTCAAAACGCAAAAATTTATAAGTTAATTATAAAAAAAGGCCGGATTATACCCGGCCTTAAATTTTTACTCTAAAAAACTTATTTTTAAATTAATTAATTTTAACCAAATTTGTAAAGTACAGCACCCCAGGTAAGTCCAGCTCCAAGAGCAGACATAAGAACAAGATCCTTTGAATCATCAATTTTACCAAGCTCAATAGCTTCATCAAGTGCAATTGGAACACTTCCAGCAGTTGTATTTCCGTATTTTTGAATATTATTGAACATTTTTTCAGGGGGAAGACCAAGTTTTTGAAGATAAAACTCATTGATTCTTAAATTTGCCTGGTGGGGAATTATCATATCAACGTCTTCAAGTTTGTATCCTGTTTTTTCAAGGACTTCATAGGTTACTTCAGGAAGTTTTCTTACTGCAAGCTTAAATATTCGTGAACCATCCATTTTTGGATATTCTCTTCCATCAACCATCATTTCCTTTGTAAGTCTTTCAGGAGAATATCTTGAAGCAGGCAGTTCAAGCATAAGGCTTTCTGCATAATTACCATCCGCGTGGAGCGAATGTCCTAAAATTCCGATTTCTTCATCTGATTCAAATGCTTCAATACAGGCTGCTCCTGCTCCGTCACCAAAAATAACAGTAACATCTCTTCCTCTGTTTGTTTTATCAAGTCCAGTTGAATGAACTTCTGCGCCTACAACTAAAACTTTGTCTGCTATTCCGGATTTTATATATGCATCAGCTATTGTTATCCCATAGAGAAAGCCTGTGCATTGCTGTCTTATATCAAGAGCTGGAGTTGAGTTTAAACCAAGTTTTTTCTGAAGAAAAACTCCTGATCCAGGAAAGAAAATATCAGGGCTTAGGGTTGCAAAAATTATAAGGTCAATATCTTCGGGCTTCCACCCTGCTTTGTCCATTGCTTTTTTTGAAGCTTCAAGCCCAAGGTCTGATGCTCCTGTAACACTTCCTGGTTCAATCCAGTATCTTTGCTTAATCCCTGTTCTTTGCTGAATCCATTCATCTGAGGTATCAATAATTTTTGCTAAATCATCATTGGTTACCAAATGGGGGGGAATATACCTGCCAGTACCTTTTATAATGGATCGTCTCATTTTTTTCTCCTGAACTTTTTGGTTTGATTAGGAAAATAAAGTTTGTAAATTAGTTATTCGTCTTGTTCGACTTCTTCTGCCAGCCCGTCAAGCCAGGCCGATAAAATGTCATCATCTGAATTGATTTCTGCGTGATTAGTCAATGAATACAAATCAGGATTAAATTCATTGTCTTCAACACAAAAATAGCTCAAATCACTCTTGGTTTCATCTTTGCCTGTTACAAACAGGTTTTTTACGCTTCCGCCTGTTCTGCTTATTTTTGCACTATAACTCAATTTTTAGATCCTTAAATTAAGATTATATTCCAAATTATTATTATCTCACATTTCCAAATAAAAAAAGAGCTTAAAAATAATTTTAAGCTCTTTTTATGGTGCCGAAGAGAGGACTCGAACCTCCACGACTCGCGCCACCAGGTTCTAAGCCTGGCGTGTCTACCAATTCCACCACTTCGGCACAACTTGTAAAAAAACTTCTATACTTTTCAATTTTGAAAGTCAAGCTGTAAATTTATTTCATTTGATTAATATTTAAATTTCTAATATCTCATCTATGCTTTTATGTTTTAATCTTTAACATTTAACTGAATTAAACCTTGGTTTAATTTTTATTTCTAAATTTAAAAGGAAAAAATTATGGCAAGAGCTAAAGCAAGACACATACTGGTTGCAACTGAAAAAGAATGTAATGATCTTAAGAAAAAAATTGAAAACGGCGGTGATTTTACAAAGCTTGCAAAAAAACACTCCAAATGCCCATCTGGAGCTCAAGGCGGTTTTCTTGGGGAATTTGGTAGAGGAGAAATGGTTCCTGAATTTGACAAGGTTGTTTTTACAGCCGAAGAAGGAGTTGTTCAAGGTCCTGTAAAAACAGATTTTGGTTATCATCTTCTTGAAGTTATCAGTAGAACAGACTAAATTAGTTTATGGACTTCCTTATTTAAAATTCAAGGAAAGTCCATAGTAAAATTATTATTGATTTATCCAATCGTAAATATCTTGGCAAACATCTTCCCAGCCAATTTCCCAGATAATTCCGTGTCCGTGATTTTCATATATTTTAAATTTAAAATCAGAAACATATTTTGAAATAAGTTTTGCCTGTTTTTTTAAAACTTTGGATGAAATAATTGTGTCTTTTTTACCTGCAATTTGAAAAACAGGGCAATTGATTTTTGAATTGTCAATTTTAGTTGATTTGTTTAGGTCTGCAGCCCAAATACTGATTTCAAAAAAAGCTTTTCCAGACTCAGGAACAAGATAAGGGAAAAAAACGTCTCTTTCTTTTTCAGGAATTTCATTAAATATATGGTCAAAAATTTTTCTTCTGGGTTCAAGGGGTTTTTTCCAAAATAAAGGAATCAGAACCACAGGAAGAAATCCTTTTATAGCACTTAAAGAAAGATTAAATACTCCTCTTTGGGTTGCTGGAGTTATAAGAACAGCTTTTTTAGCAAGTCCTTTTTCTGCAAGTTTATGGGCGATCAATCCTCCCATGGAATGTCCCATAACAATTGGTTTTGAATCAAGATTTTTTATTATTTCTGCTGAATAATCAACAAAATCATTAAACCCGTAATCTTCTACTTTTAAATCTTTATCTGAATTGGGATTATGTCCTGGAAGATCAAAAGAAATGCAATTATACCCTTTTTTTTCAAAAAATTCTTTTACATTTTCCAAAAGAAGACCTCTTCCCCACATCCCATGAATAAAAACAATGGTTTCTTTCATATTTTTTCTCCTGACAGCAATTGGATTGATTATTAAAGCATCAAAGCTTATTGTTAACAGGTTTTTTACAAATATTCATATAAAAATTTAAAATAATTTTTTTAATCCTTGACTAATTATAATCAAAAGTATAGTTAGTTTTTTGTGATTGTGCCGAAGTGGTGGAATTGGTAGACACGCCAGGCTTAGAACCTGGTGGCGCGAGTCGTGGAGGTTCGAGTCCTCTCTTCGGCACCATAAAAAGCCTAAACTGTAAAGTTTAAGGCTTTTTTATTTCCTGTCCTAATAAACCCATAAACTCTTCATATTTAAAAAATCCAAAATTATCTTCAATAGAAATATTGATTTTTATTTGACATAAGAGTATACGAGTACTTATCTTTTAGGCTAGCCGAACTTTTCGGATTAATTTTTATTAGAATGCCTGATAATAAACAAAGAGGTGTAAATGAAGAATGTTTTGATTGTAAGCGGGAACAGGGAAAAGTTTAAGGAAGTAGAATCAGTTTTTTCTTTGACTCCAGGCTATAAAGTTTTTTTTGCCAAAAGAAAAGATCAGGTTTTAGAACTTGTGAAAAATACTTTTTTTTCTCTTGTGGTCTGTGATGAAAGTACTGCAGACGATTTCCCGGGTAAAAATTTAATTGAAGAAATTATTAAAATTAATGCAATGGTAAATACTGCTCTTGCAAGTAATTTATCAGACAAAGATTTTCATGAATTTACAGAAGGGCTTGGGATTTTACAAAAAATAAGCACAAATCCCTCAAAAGAGGAAGCCCAGGGACTTTTTGATTATCTTCAGCTGATTTTAAATCCAAGTGCAAATCGATAAATAACAATTTTAAATTTTAAAAGGAATTATAATTATGGAAAACGGAAGAATTGCTGTTCCTTCAAACGGAAGCGGCGGACTTGACGGACAAAGAGCCGGACATTTCGGACATTGTGATGTGTTTACTTTTATTGACGTTGAAAACGGCGAAATAAAAAATGTATCTACAGTAGAAAATTTACCCCATGATCAAGGCGGATGTATGGTTCCTGTAAATCTTCTTGCAGGACATAAGGTAACAGCTCTTATTGTAGGAGGAATTGGAATGAGACCTTTGATGGGATTTAAGCAGGTTGGAATTGATGTGTTTCATGACGATCTAAGAGCTGAAATCAGACCTGTGGTAGAAGATCTAATTAAAGGTAAGCTTTCCTTAATCACAGACAATCAGGTCTGCGGAGGCGGCGGAGGCCATTAAAAAAAATTAATACTTGGGAGAATTTATGAAAATAGCAGTAACATCAAAGGGAAAAACCCTTGATTCAGAAGTTGATCCAAGATTTGGAAGAGCAGAATTTATTTTGGTGGTTGACTCAGATACTTTTGAATTTGAGGTTATAGATAATTCAGAAAACAGAAATGCCTTTAAAGGTGCTGGAATCAAGGCTGCATCTGATATAAGTGAACATAAGGCAGAAGTTCTTCTCACAGGTTATTGCGGACCCAATGCATTTACCACCCTTGAAGCAGCAGAAATCAAGGCATGTGATAATGTATCAGGAACAATAAGAGAAGCTGTGGAAAACTTTAAAAACGGCAAATACAAAATCCTTGATGCTCCCAATGCAGAAGGACAATGGGTATAAGATTTCTTTCTTTTGTATCTATTATAAAAATCATGAGTATGTAAAAATAAAACCCGATAATTTTTTATCGGGTTTTTTTGTTTACAATCATTAAACTTTAATTTCCAATTATAAAAAAACAAATTTTTATCCTCTGCCCTGGCTAAATTAAATTGCAAAACTTAAAATTAAACAATTTGTATATTGGGTTGAAATTTGTTTAAAGGAATTGTATTCAAGTCTAGATATAAATTTAGAGAATAATTGATTATATTTGTTTTTATTGGCAATAAATAAGTAATTTAAAATTATTGATGTTTTGACTTTTGAGCAATAAATATTTTTATAAATTTATCTTAGTTGGAGATATAAATTAAATGGCTGAATTACCAGGATACTTTATTAAAGGAGAAGGAGTTCCAGTACTTCTTCTTCATTGCAGCATGAGTACAAAAGAACAATGGATTAATCTTTCAAAAATTCTTTCAAATGATTTCAAGGTAATAGCAATAGATCTTTACGGGTATGGCCAAACAGCTTTTCCAGAAAAAACAAAAGGCTTTTCACTTGATGATGAAATAGAGCTTATTGAAAAAATCCTTGAATCAAATTTAGAAAAAAATGAAAAATTTCACCTTGTAGGTCATTCCTACGGAGGTGCTGTTGCAATGAAATACTCTACCCTTCAATCAAAAAGAAATTTAAGTCTTTGCGTATTTGAACCAATGTTAAATCATGTTTCAAGAGAAATAGATCCTGATACTTATATATTGGCCAAAGAATTTATTTCAGAAATAGAAAATGATATCTCCTCTGGAAATCCTGAAACAGGGAGTGCTAAATTTATAGATTTTTTCAGTGGTGAAGGCACTTTCCAAAGACTTCCAAAAGAAATCAAACAAATTTTTACCACTTGTATTAAAAAAATGCCCCTTGATTATAAGGCAACAATTGATGAAAATCTTCATTCTGATATTTATAAAAATATAGACCTTCCTGTTTGTCTTATTTCAGGAAAACATAGTCCTTCATTAACTGTAGATATAAGTAATTTTATTCCCAAAATTATACCTGATATAAAACATCACAAAGTAAACGGAGGCCATATGTCTCCAATAGAAAAATCAGCTGAAGTTAATAAGATTATTGTGGATTTTATAAAAAGTTTTCATTAATTCATCAGCTTGTATTTGCAAAAGCCAATACAAAGATGTTTACTATAAAGAAATCAGCAAATGGAAAAACTTATAAGCAAAGCAGCTCTTTCATTATATAAAGAAATAAATACAAATAAAAAAATTTTTTCCAGATTCAAAGGCATAAATGAAAATCGAAAAATCATGGAGCTTGAATCTGACCTTGCTCTTTTTCTTTTGGAAAATAAGCAAAAATTATCAAAAAAACTTTCAAATCTTCCAAACAAAGAATTTTATTTAAAAAAAGCATTTATAAATCATTTAAAAGATAAGGAAAGAACAAAAGACAATAGTTTTTTTCTTTATCTTCGGAAGAAAATAATTGATGATTTTAAAAAATCTAAAGAAATTATTTCAAAAAACTATGATAGTTTTATTTATTTCTCAATCTCAAAATCCCCAACTGTTTTTTTAAACTCAAATACAATAGATTTTAATGATGTTTTTTATCCTGAAAACGACGAATTTAGAATTGAAAATCAAATTGTTAAACAAAAAAATTTAAAAAATCTTTTTTTCCATTTTATGAATGAAGTTGAAAAATACGGTTATAAAAAAAATAAAACAGCTGTTAATGTAAATGATTTTAATGCCTGGATTTTTTCCAATAATATGTTTGAAAATTCATGGGTTTCAATTGATGATAAAAATAGTTTTATTGAAATTCATGACAAAAATCTTCCTGATATTTATGATGATTCTGAATTAATCGCAAACCAGATTTTGTCAGAATTTAATGAAAAAGAACAAAAAGCTTTAAGTTGTTATTTGTTTCAAACAAAAAAAGCTGATGTTTCAAGGGAGCTTGGCTATTCTTCTCAATCCGCACTGACTGCACTTATAAAAAAGACCCTTAAAAAACTACAATCAATTTTTCATAAAAACAATTTTAACCCCAATGAGGCAGAAGATATAATTAATTCAATAAAAAATATTCTTGATAAAAATTAACTTATTTTAAAAATTAACAAAAAAAAGCCGTTAAATAAAATAAACCGGAAAAATAAAATAAACCGGAAAAATAAAATAAACCGGAAAAATAATATGAAAATTGACTATAATAAAATAAATAAAAACAAATATCTTAAAGAAGCCGTCTCACTCAGGTTGTGTCCAGATGAACAAACCATAAGGGATCCTTATTTTAAAGAAAAGGTGTTAAACCATTTTAAAACATGTCCTTTGTGTAAAAACAAAACCCCTGATCCGTTTTTTGATCTTGCAGAAAGTTTTAAATCTGAAATTGAAATTTACCAGCCCAAGCCCGGGGAAATTGCCTCTTTAAAAAGCGAGCTTGGGAAATGGAAAAACAATTTCTATCTTGTTCCTCCTTTAGTTTATCTTGATAAAATAAAAGATGATTTTTTTGAATGTTTTTTAGTTTCTCCAATTACAGAAATTTTTTCTGAAAAAGACCTTTTTATTCCAGATTTAATTTCAGATTTTATACCCTTTATAATTGAGGGCTGGAACAAAATTAAAATTCACAAAACTCTTATTTCAAATTTTATTTGTGATTTAAGTGATTTTAAAACTGATATAGATTTGTTTTTCAATTCAGAAACTCCTCCTATCTGGTCAAAAAGCAGATTTAAAAATAAAAACATGGAAGAAGTTAAAGTTTTTAGGAAGATAGAAAAGTTTTGTGCTTCACAATTTACCTCATCACCGGCATTTATACTTGCAAAAGCCCTTAAAACAAAAGCAAAAAAACTTATTTCCAATGAAATCTATTTAAAAGACAATCTGATTAATAATCCTGAGCTGCTTTTAAAAGAATTGGCAACTTATTTTAATCCAACAATTGTTCATGCAGGAAGTGAAAAAATAAATTTTTATTTTTATTCTGTAATAGTTGAAAATGAAGAAATTAAAAACATTTTACTTCAAAACGCAAATCTGGAAGATAATTTCATAGAAAATGAAAACCTAATAATTACTGGAACAGCAGAGCCAGATAATAAAGATTTTGTTTATTCAGGGAGCCATGCCCTTTTCCAGACAAACTCAGGAAAAACAATAGAATCAATCTTTTCAGATTTTGATGAAGAAACCAATGTATTTGAAGCAAGATTTCAGTTTTCAAAAGGAAAAAATATCTGGTTTTTTAATTGGTACAGGACTGATACAAATTGATAAGAGATAATTTAAATCTTAAAAAAATAGATTTTTGTCTTAAATCAAGATCAAGAGCAACTACTCTTATCAATTTTCTTGAAGATCCTTTTTTCAAAATCATTGATCTAGATTTCAATGAAGAAATTTTTAAAAAATATATAAAAAAATTAGAGTTTGATAAAAATCTTACCATCCTTTTTATAAATCATATTTTATTTGAATCATTAAACACAAATAAACTTAAATCATTTGAGTTTGCAAATATTTATTTTTGCAATACTTTTTCATTTAATTTCAAGTTTTTAGATAAAAACACTTTTATTCCCTGTGTTTTTTTAAATGAAAATCAAATTGATTTAATTTATTTTTTTATTTCTGAAATAGAATCAGAAAAAAACATAATATTTGGAGATTTTATAAAAAATAATAGCAGTAAGGAATTTAAAGATTCAGTTTTAAATTCATTTAAACTTTTAAATTCAAAAAAATCTTTTTTTATAGAAGGTTTGAAATACAATTCCAATCTTGAGTTAGGTGGCAAATCAGCTTCTTTATCTTTTTATCTAGGATTTTTTTCCATTGAAAACAACAAATTATACCCAAATGATTTGATTTTTTCATCTGTATTGGATGATGAAGGCAAAACTCAAAACACAATGGATTTAAATAAAAAAAAGGAATTTATTTTAAATAAAAACTTTAAGTTTTTTATAGTTCCTTCAATTAATTATTATGAAAATAAAAATCTTTCTAAAGATTTAAAAACCCTTCCTTCCACAGATATAAAAGAAGCTAAAAAAACTCTGGCCTTGGCTTCTCAAAAAGGATTTTTAAAAGAATATTTTAAATTTATTTTATTTCCGGCTGAAGCTTTGTCATCCTATCTTTATTCAGTTCCTGTAAATATTTTAAAAGCTGTTTTAAAAAAAACAGAAGAAACATCCCTGGTTGAAAATATAGTTTTTAATGAAACTCTTTTTTCAGGTTTTATTAAAAATTTTATTAAAAGTTCAAACACTGACCTTGAAAAAGCATTATTAATAATTTCTTTAATTGAAAACAATTTTAAAATTTTTTCAAAATCACCTTTTTTTGATTTACTTTTTTTGTTTTCTTCTTCTGCTTCCCTTGTTTTTTCAAGAAAAGGAATTCCTTCCCAGGAAAACAAATGGATAGAAATTTCTAAAAAATTTATTAATAATGCTGTGAAAACAAGAAAAGGAAGAAATGCTTTTATCTGGTTTACCAACCACTGCCTTGTAAATTCAAATCATGATAAATATATTTTCAACCCAGAAATTCCGATTACAATAAAGAATTTTTTAAACATCCTGGAAAAAAGATTTCATGAGGAATGTGAGTTTATCCCTGAAGCAGCAGATGATACAATTGCAGCTTTATGCGGAACAATTGCACAAAACTATGGATTTTGCGGAAAAGATTATATTCATAAAACAAAAGAATTTGCCTTAAAAGCAATAAAATATTTTGGAGGAGAAACCAATCTTAAAAATTCAAAGTTCAGGGATGATATAAAAAGACAATTCAATTATCTTTGCTTTGCCTATCTTGATGCTGGGGATTTTAATCAGGCTGAGAAATACTTTTTAAAATATTCCAATTCTTCCAGTATTTCAGAAGCTGTAAATAAAGAATTTGACCAATGGGGACATTTTTTGTGTGCAAGCTTTCTTTCAAGAAACAAAAATATTGATATCAAAAATTCTATTCAATACCAAAAATTCTATTTTGATAAATATAAAAACTCCCATCCTGAAAATATAAACAAATATCATCCTTCCCAGCTCTGGTTTTTTAATCTGGGGCTAATTGGTCTAATGCTTGAAAAATCAGATGATTCAAAAAACCTGTTAAAAAAAAGTCTTAAAATCTGTCTGGACGAAGTAAACGGCGATTCAATTAGAGTAATGGCCTTGCTTCCTTTATCTGAATTAGTTCTTTTAGAAGATTTAAATTCATGGGCTGATGAAGTTTTTGAAACAATAAAAAAATCAGCTTTAAAACTTTCCCATTCCCATTTTTCCATTTTATTTACAAAGAAAAAAACAATTGAAATTTTAAAAAATATAAGGGAAGATAAAGAAAAATTTTTTCCTTTTTCCTATAGGTAATTTTGCTCTGTGACAATTGAATATTGAAAATCTCTCAAATAAAAGTCTTTAATTTCAAGTGGTTATATAAAAAGATATGAGGTGGATTTTGGATGTTAAAATTATTTTGGTCTTAAATTCGATATATACAATAAAATCAATACATTAGCTTACACAGCAACCAAAATCCACAGAGGAGTAATCTTTGTTTAATTATTTCAGCACCTTAACTGATTTTATGAGAAATTCAAGGTGGGTAAAAACTACACGGAGGCTAAAATTTGAGGGGATGTCTCATTTTGGCCTTGAAAACCCGCATGAATAAAGCTATACAAAAGGCAGGAGTCAGAAATTAGCCTCGCTTCGAGAGGATTAAGACTAGGATACATCAGCTATAGCTACAGGCAGGTCTTTCGTAGTCAGAAATTAGCCTCGCTTCGAGAGGATTAAGACAATTCTCGTTTTTCTGATTTTGTAATCTTTTTTTTGTCAGAAATTAGCCTCGCTTCGAGAGGATTAAGACTGAGTTGTTAAAATGTTTGTTTTTTAATTCGATTTTTTGTCAGAAATTAGCCTCGCTTCGAGAGGATTAAGACTTCATCTTTAAATCTTTTGCTCCTTCCAGCCATTAAGTCAGAAATTAGCCTCGCTTCGAGAGGATTAAGACTTTTCAACCTTTTCAAGGTTTAATGCAACAAGGATTGAGTCAGAAATTAGCCTCGCTTCGAGAGGATTAAGACTTTATTGAATATTTTTTCTATTTTTTGTCCAGTATAGTCAGAAATTAGCCTCGCTTCGAGAGGATTAAGACAGCTCCTTTATCGTTAGTATCTACCCACATAGCTTCTGTCAGAAATTAGCCTCGCTTCGAGAGGATTAAGACTACAGTCTCGATAGCCATAGGTTTAGCTTCAACAAGTGTCAGAAATTAGCCTCGCTTCGAGAGGATTAAGACACGTCAGCTGGAAGCTTCTTGCCTTCCACTGACATTAAGTCAGAAATTAGCCTCGCTTCGAGAGGATTAAGACGGAGTTAAGAATTTCTTCTTGATTAGGGAGCAGACTGGTCAGAAATTAGCCTCGCTTCGAGAGGATTAAGACCCGAACTGGTTGGCAGCTTGTAGAGGTGTAAATCTCCGAGAGGTCAGAAATTAGCCTCGCTTCGAGAGGATTAAGACTTTTTGTCACTTCACACGTGCAAACACGCATTTCAGCGTCAGAAATTAGCCTCGCTTCGAGAGGATTAAGACCTTGCCTTCCACTGACATTAATTTCTCGGCGAGCTTAGTCAGAAATTAGCCTCGCTTCGAGAGGATTAAGACATTCTAACACCCTTACACTCCTGGATTTCGTAGGTGTAGTCAGAAATTAGCCTCGCTTCGAGAGGATTAAGACTTTCTTGCCTCAAGAGGAGTTGCCTCAGCTTCATTTAAGTCAGAAATTAGCCTCGCTTCGAGAGGATTAAGACGGTAGACCTCAGAGTGGCCTTCTGCCAATGAGGCGAGTCAGAAATTAGCCTCGCTTCGAGAGGATTAAGACTCTGAGAAAACACTCTGCACTACCTTCTGCCAACGAGGGTCAGAAATTAGCCTCGCTTCGAGAGGATTAAGACTTTGCGTAACTTTGTTTTTACTTCAGGTTTTACTTCAGGTCAGAAATTAGCCTCGCTTCGAGAGGATTAAAAAGACTGAAGATTTGTTCCTGGAATTTGTTTTTTTATTTTCATTTGAAAAATACTGAATTTTCTTAGTCAAATGTTTTTTTGAAATCTAAAATATCAATGCCGTAGTTAATTTTTGAAGACAAAAAATATAATTTATAAAAAGGAAAAACACTATGGTAGAAATTTGGGACGATTTTTGCGGAAAAGAAGAGAAAGAATGAAAAGATTTTTTGAAAAAAACAAAGAGAAAATTTTAAACTTTGAACTTGATGGACTTGATTTTTCCGATTAAAAAATAAGATACTGCTCCAAAGAATTTTTTTGGAGCAAGTAAATCTTAATTTCGGAATTTAAAAATGACAAATATTTTACTAACAACTTTTGGAATTTCATGGCAGATAATCCCTGAAATCATAGGCTTTACAAACCCTGAAACAATAAATCTTTATAAAAATCATAAAGATATTTTAGAAATTGAAGAAAAAAGAAAAAAACATAATATAAAAAACATCAATGAAATCTGGATGGTTGGTACAGGTGGGCAAAAAACTCTTAATTCATTAAAAACAATTGTTGAGTGGTATGATAAATTAAGTAAAAATAAGCCTGGACTTAAAATCTGGCTTGTAAAAAATGCCGATGATCTGACTTCAGAATATGAATTCAGACAAATGGCAGAAACAATTCACAGAATCACCCTTCTTGCCTATGAAAAAACAAAAGACAAAAGTCTTTTTCTTTCTCTTACAGGAGGAAGAAAAACCATGAGTTCTGATTTGCAGAATTCAGCATCTTTTTTTGGATGCAAAGCAATGATTCATATTCTTGATAATTTTGAAATTGCTAAAAGTTTAAAAGATAAAAACACAGATTTTTTTCTTTCACCTCTGGTTAAGCCTTTTTCCAATGCTTTCACTCCTGTAATTACAGGCCAATACCAAAAAAACATACTTTTAGAAATAGACCCTATAATAAAATCCAAAGATTTTTTTATAAAATATCCAGAAAATTCAGATCCTGTTTTTGTAGAATTTGATGATAAAAATTATTTAATTGATGAAATTGAAAAAAGAAAGAAAAATGCAACCAATCTTGTTTTTAATTATAGTTCAAAGCTTATTCAGGGAGAAAATCAAACAAACTTTCTTGCACTTTATACCTTGCCTCCTGAACTTATAGGTTTTTTGAAAAATTATAAAATTGGAATTAATAAAAAGAATTTAAAAAAAGATTATAATCTTTTAAAAAAACTTCCTAAAACAGAACTTCACTGTCACTTAGGAGGTGTTGCAGATGCTTTTGAACTTATTGAAATTGCAAAAGAATTAGAAACAGAACTTCTTTTTTACAAAAAAGTTCTGGACTCCTTTTTTGAAAAAGCAAAAAAGCTTATAAAATCAAAAGAAATTGTTAAGTTAAGAAAAACCTATATTCCCAAAAAAATAAGAACAGCTTTAAACAATATTCCTGAACCTTTTATAACTGCAAATTTTATTCTTCTTTTTAAAGATCATCCTGAGCTTTTGGAAGATTTTATTTATTCTGATCTAAAATACGAAAGCAATTTCTGTGGAAAAGGTTTTTCTCCTTATGAAAAAATTGGAGATTTGCAGGGTTCAGGGCTTTTGCAACATGAAAAAACATTACAAAAAACCTGTGAAATTTTAAAAAGAAAAGCAAATTTTCATAATATAAAATATTTGGAATTAAGATGTTCACCCCACAATTATACCAGAGGAGGAATGAGTCCTCTTTTGGTATATAAAACAATAGAAAATGAATTAAATAAATTAAAAAACATTGAAGCAGGAATTATTTTTATTGGAAGCCGTCACGGAAAAATGAGCACAATTTACAGCCATGTCGAGCTTGCAAAAAGTATTGCTGAAACTGATGAAAATACAATTTTAAAAGGCTTTGATTTGGCAGGAAATGAAAAAGCAAAAAAACCTTCAGAAATAAGGGAAGCTTTTTTACCTTTAATGGAAAAATGTATGCATTTTACAATTCATGCCGGTGAAAACATGCCTGCAGAAAATATCTGGGAAGCAGTATATCATTTAAGTGCAGAAAGAATTGGACATGGACTTACCTTAAAAGACAATAGCTCTCTTATGGAAAAATTTTTAAATTCTGGAACTGCTCTTGAAATGTGCCCTTCCAGTAATTTTCAAATAGTTGGTTATAGAGATTTTTTAATGGATGAAACAAAAAATCATTCTGATTATCCCCTTAAATTTTATCTAGATAAAGGTCTTAAAGTAACTATAAACACTGACAATCCTGGTATTTCTAAAACTGATTTTACAAATGAATTTTTAAAAGCTGCAAAAATGACAGAAAACGGGCTTTCACTTTGGGAAATTTTTATACTAATAAGAAATGGTTTTAAATCTGCCTTTGCTGATAGACAAACAAAAACAAAACTTATTAAAAATGCAGAAAATGAAATTTTAGATTTAATATTAAAAGGTGATTTCAATGAATAGTGAAAAAGTGTTGTGCATAAAAAGAAAGAATCTTCCAAAGGAATGGATTAAAAATTATCTAAGCCTGAGTATTCTGGAGGATGAATTTAAAAATAAAATAAATTCTTTTGAAGTTTTATATGAAACTAGAAGCAAGGCTGAAGAAAATTTTAATCTAAAACAGATAATTCCCTATATTTTAATTCAGAACTCTAAAAAAACGCTTACAGGTATTTATAAAAGAAAAGGAAGCGAAAAAAGACTTGCTGATTTATGGTCCTCTGGAGTTGGAGGACATGTAAATACCAATGACAAATCAAAGTCAGTTTTTAGTACAATCAAAAATGGAATGCAAAGAGAATTGTCCGAGGAAATCACAGGCCTACCAAAAAAATATTCTATTTCTTTTTGCGGAATTATCAATGAAGAAGTAACTGAAGTGGGTAAAGTTCATTTGGGAATTGTTTATAAAATAATTTCAGATGATATAAAAAGTTTTATTCCAGGCGAAGAGCTGAATTCTTTTCAGTTTTTTAAAACTTCAGAGTTAAAAACTCTGAACATGGAACTTTGGTCAAGTCTTGCTTTAAAGTTATAAAATCTATTTTTTTAAAATAATTCCATTAATTTTTGAAATCCATTTTTTTACCGCCGTTTTTAAGATTAGAAAAACAATAAAATCAGGAGGTTTAAAATGGGTGCAAAAATTGTCAAAAAAGCAGAATCTCTAAGTCCTGCAAATGAAATTTTTGAAGATGAATTTGTAAAACTAAGTGATTTAAAAATCAGTCAGTCAAGTTTAAAAGATTCTTCAATAAGAATTTCAGGACAAATTTCAGAACTTTCATTCAACAATAAATGGATTGAAATAATTGAACTTTTCCATCCTTTAAATGAAAAACTTCCTGAATTTGCAAATACAGAGTTTGAAGCAGATTTAAGATCTAAAATTTCATTTGCTCTTAATCAACTCAATAGGTTTGATGAAGCAATCATTGAGCTTAAAACAGCATTAAATTCACAGCCTGACAGATTTATCTTTCATCATAATCTTGCTTATACAGCATACAATTCACTTTACAGTGCAAAAAACAAAGATGTTTTTTTAAGGGGGAATCATAAAAAAGAAAGAATTGAACTTGCAAAAAAACATTTTCAGGCTGCAATAGCAATTAAACCCGACACAATTACAAATTTCTACCGCATGGGAATGCTTGTAAAAGAATTTGAAGGAAAACCTGATAAAGCGATTAACTATTTTTTTTCGGCTGTAAAAAACTGGGAAAATCTTTTAGATGAAGAAAAAGAAAAAAGACATCAGGAAAAGAAAAACTATATAAAAGCTCTTTATCAATTAGCTTCTGTTCTTTTAAAATCAGGCAAAACAAATCAGCCTCTTTTGTATCTCAATAAGTGTATTGAATACGATAATGAAACAAATTATCTTTTACCTCAAAACAAATTCTTTGCCCTTGGGAAAATTTATTTTGCAATTTCAGATTATCAAAAAGCTATTAAAAGCCTTGAGCTTGCAATGGAATATTCTGAAAAAAAACAAGATTATATAGTTGAGCTTCTGGCAAGAACTTACTTTTTTTCTGATAAGGCTGAAAAAGGACTTAAAACAATAAATCTTTTAAATTCAAATTATATGAAGCCTTATTGCAGATGGACAAAAGCAGATATCTTATCTTCTCTTGGAAAGTTTGATCAGGCTGAAGAGCTTTTAACTGACAAAATTGAATCAGATATGAGATCAAGACATAAAACTTTGATAAAGCTTTCAAGAATAAGATATCTTCGAGGTGATTTTTCAAAAGCACTGGAATTTGCAATAGATGCACACAACTTTTCAAAAAAGACCTGGAATAACAATAATGCTGAGTCAATCTATCTTCAGGCAGTATGTCACTTTAAGCTTAAAAATTCAGACAAGGCAATAAGAGCAATGGCAAAACTTAAGGAAGTTAATCCTGCATATTCAAAGCTTTCTGTTCTTGAAGATAAATTTTCATCACTTGTAAGTTAAAAGGTGGATTATGGCATCAACTAATGCAAAAAAGATTCTTTTAAAAAATGCTGATTACACCCTTCTTTCCAAAAAATTGGAAAATAAAATTATTGAAGGGGGCGATAAAAAAGAAATTGAAAGAATTTTAAAAAATAACTCCATTTTATCAGATCTTGATGAAGAAATGCTCATAAAATGGAGCGAGCTTGCAAGAATGAATTGCAGTATTGATGCCGCAGAAAAAATTTACAATTTTACTCATAACAAATTTCCAAAAAATTTTACAGCTTTTGAAAATCATATTGAAATGCTTTCCATTTTAAATGAAAAGGAAAAGCTTTTAAAAATAACAGCTCTTGCAAAACAAAACGGATTTAAAACCACCTCTGCTTTTTTTCAGATTGAGGAAAAAACAAATGAAATTGAACAAAGTTTTTATCCTTTGGAAAATTTAAGAAAAAATCAGGAGCTGATTAAATATTATTTCTCACTTTTTAAAGGAAGAACTGACGTTTTTGCAAGACAATGGCATTCAAAAGAAAAGCAGCAGCAAGGCTATGTTCCAGTAAGACAAATTCTTACAGAAGATGAAATTGAATCCCATATTTCAGGAAGAGAAAGCCTTGGTATTTATATTTTAAATTCAGACAATTCAGTAAATCTTGGTGTAATTGATATAGACTTAACAAAAGAAGTTCGTTCTCAAAACAAAAGAAAACTGATTGGTAAAATAAATCAGGAATCTCAATGGATGGTAAAAAGAATCAAAGAAATATCTGGAAAATATGGACTTAATCCTCTTTTGGAATTCAGCGGAGGCAAAGGATATCATTTTTGGTATTTTTTTAAAAATTCACCAAAAGCCGGAATTGTAAAAAAACTTCTTGAATCAATTACCAGTGAAATTAAAAATGACTTAACATATTTTAATTTAGAGGTATTTCCAAAACAAGATTATCTTTCAGGAAAAGGTTTGGGAAACCTTGTTAAACTTCCCCTTGGAATTCATAAAAAAACAGGTAAAAAATCCTATTTCCCTGAGTGCAAAAAAAGAGAAACCCAAAGTCAGCTTGAGTTTTTGAAAAAATATTCACCTCAGGAAATTGGAAACTTAAACATAAAAGAATCCAAAGCTGAAGTTAAAGATTTTCCCTTAAAAAAAAACTCTGAATTTCCTGAAATTGTAAACCTCAAAAACCTTTGTCCGCCAATAGGGCAAATTATTGTTCAATGTCTTAATAAAAACAATATTTCAAGAACCCAGGAAAAAATAATTTACCAGACAATTGGCTTTCTTCCCCAGGGAAGAAGGCTTGTTCATAGTTTGTTTCAAAGAATGCCTGATTATAATGACAAACTTGTTGATTTGTATCTTACAAGGCTTAAAGGAACTCCTCTTGGCTGTAGAAGAATACATAATATCACCGAATATTCTGGAAGTTACTGCTATTTTGAAAAATCAGGAGAATACCTTACTCCCCTGCTCCATCTTGGATTTTCCCCTGAACAATTTAAAGGAAGGTCTGAAAAAACTGAAAGTCTTCAGCAGGCTCTTGAAAATCTTAAAACTGCAATTTTAATAGTTGAAAGGTATATAAAATAAAATGGAATCAGTCTACATAATGGAGCCAGGCTCATTTATAAGAAAAAAAGGTGGCGAGCTTTCTATTGTAAAAAACGGCTCTGTTTTAAATTCAATCCCTTCTTCCAATATAAAAAGAGTTGTCCTTGCCAAAGGAGTGTCTCTTACTTCAGCTGTTCTTGATTATTTGGTTGATAACAAAATTGAAACTGTATTTTTAACAAGAAATGGTAAATTTCGTGCAAGAATTTCAACAGATGAAAATTCAAAGGTTGAACTTAGAAAAAAACAGTATTTTTTGTTGTCTGATCCTGTTTATTCAAAAAAATTTGCCTGTGCTGCAGTAAACGGAAAAATTAAAAACATGTCAAATCTCATGGCCTTAAGAGGAAGAGATTATAAGGACAGACAGCTTTCTGAAGCAGGACTTGCTCTCAAAAGTTTTAAACCAGTTTATACAGATTCTTTTGATAGAATAAGAGGACTTGAAGGAGCAGCATCAGCATTATATTTCAGAATGTTTAAAAAAATGATTAAAAATAAAGGTTTTTATTTTAAAAAAAGAAGCAAAAGGCCTCCTCTTGATCCTATAAACGCAATGCTTTCATACATTTATACAATCCTTTTATCTGAAGTTTTAACTGCTATCCAGATCAAGGGATTAGATCCTTATCTTGGATCTTTGCATGAAATTTTGTATTCAAGACCGTCTCTTGCCTGCGATCTTGTTGAAGAATATAGAGCCCCGGTTGCAGATAGATTTGTGCTTGAGCTTGTTAACAGAAAAATAGTTAAAAAAGATGATTTTGTATTCAGAGAAAAAAAAGACGCATACTCAGATGAAAAAGATATGGTTTTAAATCGTCCTGTTGAAATGAAGCCTAAATTTAGAAATAAATTCATAGAATCATACGAATATATGATGAATACAGGACTTTTTTACCCACCGGAAAATAAAAAACTAGAAATTAGAAAGATAATTTCAAGGCAAATTTCACAATTTATTGAATCCCTTGAAAATAAAACAACTTACAAGCCTTTTGAATGGAAAAGATAAATGTTTTACCTTATTTGTTTTGACATAGTTGATGATAAAAAAAGATATAGAGCTGTTAAAATACTTAAAAAATATTCTATCCGAGTTCAGAAATCAGTATTTGAAGCCTATAATTTAAGTGATTATAAGCTTCAAAAGCTTCGTTCTGATATTTCAGAAGTAATTGATCATAATACTGATTCTATAAGATATTATCCACTTTGCAGGGCTTGCAGAACTTTTATAAAACAGGACGGAATCGGGCCTGAGCCTGTTCGGGCTCCCTGGGTTGTTGTTTAACAATTTAACAAAAGAATTAACTTATTATAAAAAAGTAAATATGAATTTTTTTATCAAACCAAACTAAATTTCAGGAATTATGAGCATTGCAAATTTTTATTAATGCTCTCAAATGACTTATAACTTTATTGGAGGAAGAATGAAAAAGATTTTTAGTTTATCAATTATGTTTATTTTTATTATTGCATCAACTTGTTTTGCTGATAGCAAAATTAAACAAAGACAGGCATATGTTGGACTTAATGCAGGTATGCTGAGTTATGAAGAAAATAATTTCCCTGATATTGAATTCCCAGTTTTGGTTGCAAAGGCTGGTTATTTTATAATTGATTATATTGCAATTGAGGGACGTTTTGGTTTTGGAATTGGAGACGATACAGTCACCGTAAAGTACTCTAATGGAAGTTACGTTAAAGGGACTTTTGAGTTAGACGTTAAAGGGACTTTTGAGTTAGACAGAGTTTATGGAGCTTATCTCAGCGGTTACATTCCTCTTAAAGATGTAGCCTCTATATATGCAATTGCTGGGTATTCTAAAGCAAAAGCAAGTGCGAAAGCAGAGGTAAAAAGCACATATTATAATGAACATATATATTTAGAAGTTTCAGATACAGAATCCGATTTTTCATACGGAGTAGGACTTGACTTTTATGTTGATAAATTCTGCGTTAATGTTGAATACATGAATTATATGGATAAAGACGATTTTGAAATTTCTGTAATCAGTGCAGGAATAAAGTATAATTTTTAATTTTCTTTACCTTTCCAAACTTCGCTTGGAAAGGTAATTATCTGTAATTATGAAATAATATTTCCAAACAGGAGTTTTGTAACTGCCGAAAGTCCGGACGTAAACTATTTAAATATGATTGAACATAAATTTTCCATTTTTTGCCTAAAAATTTATTGAAAAAATCATATACTAATTGTTCACCTGCCGTAAGTGGCTGGCTAAGTTCATCAAACGGATCTTCTGGTGGGGATACAAATCTCTTCAATTAATTTAAATCCTTATATTATTCACTTTACAGAATTCTTATTTTTATTCTGCAAAGATGAAACAAAAACATTACCCCCTGTATTACTTCTAGTCTCTATACAAAGATTTCAATCTTATTTTATATAAAGTGCAAAATGTTTTTAGGTGCTCCAAAAAATAAAACAAATAAATTTTTAATTTATTTGAAAAACTGATTTTCAGCACCGTACTAAAAATTCGAGTTATTTTACTTAAATTTAAAAAACATCGTTTTTAAGCAAGTATTCGATAAAAAATTTGAAATTTGAAATTTTAATGCCGTTCTAATTACTAGAAAAAAAATAAAGCTTGAAATAATTCAATTCCTAATATTAACTATTAAAGTTAAAACCAACTAACAAAAAAAAGAATATATGAAAACAGGAAAATACAGCTTCTACATTAAATTTATAGATGATGCAATTCTTCCAGAGTATAAAGGCTCAACATTCAGAGGTGTTTTTGGGCACGCTTTAAAAAAATCTGTTTGTGCCTTAAAGCTTCAAACCTGTGAAAATTGCATTTTAAAAGAAAATTGTCTTTACTCTTTTGTTTTTGAAAAAAAAGATAATAAATTAAATCACAATGTTTCTGCAAATCCCCATCCCATTGTAATTGTTCCCCCTGAAACAAAACAAAGATTTTTCAAACCCGGTGATGAACTTGAAACCCAAATTATTCTTTTCGGAATTGCCAATGAAAAACTCCCCTACTTTGTTCTTACGTTTCAAAATATGGGAAAAATGGGAATAGGGAAAAAAATAAAAGGAAAAAGAAGCAAATTTTTACTTGAAAAAGTTTCAACTGAAAATGAAATAATTTTTGACAGCAAAAAAAACACCATGGTTCATGAAGACAAATCAAAACAAATTGAATTATCAAATGACTCAGGTAAATATGAGTGTTCAAAACTGAAAATTATTTTAAATACGCCTTTGCGGGTCAATTTTGGAAAACAATTTCCAGTTGAGCTTAACTTTAAAGAGCTTACAAGAAACATGTTAAGAAGAATTTCATCTTTAATGAATACTTATGGGAATGGCGAGCCGGACCTTGATTATAAGGGACTTATTAAAAAAGCATCTGAGATAAAAATTGAAAATTCAAACCTTTACTGGAAAGACTGGCAAAGATACTCAAACAGACAAAACAAAAAAATGTTTATGGGCGGTCTTTTGGGAGACATTACATATAGTGGCAATTTAACTGAATTTGTTCCTTTAATTGAGGCCTGCTCCAAGGTTCATATTGGTAAAAATACTGTTTTTGGGCTTGGAGGGTTTGAGTTCAGCATTTTATAAAAACTAAGGATATACATTTTGAAAGAAACAAAAAAAATACTCATCTTATTAAACCATATACCAGCACCAGAGCAGCTTGAAGATATTGAAAAGCAGTTAAACGCTAAAATAGAAACTGAAGCTGATTTAAAAATTAAAGAAATGTGGTCAAATATTCCACCTGTTATGGATAAAATTTCGCTTTATCTTGAGCCTGTTAAAAAATGGATTTTAAAAAATTCCAATGAGTCAGATTTTATATGGGTTCAGGGAGAATCAGGTGCATTATTTAATATTGTAAATTTTTGCTTAAAAAATAAAAGAAAGCCAATTTATTCGGTTACAAAAAGAAATCTTGAAAAAGAAATAAAAGAAGAAAACCAAATAAAAACAACAAGAATATTTAAGCACGTTAAATTCAGGTTTTATGAAGCTGAATAAAACAAAAGCTCTTTAAACCAGGGAGATAATAAATTATGAACTTTGCAGAAAAAATTCTTGACAGAAAAACATCAGTTTTTGATGTGGAATTTCTCACTCCGGCCTTTGCAATGGGAGCTGACGGAGAACATGCTGAATTAAGAGAACAAACATTAAACGGCCTTTTGCGTTTCTGGTGGAGGGCTTTTTTCGGCAGTGATAATCTTGATGAAATGCAGGAAAAAGAATCTCAAATTTTTGGAAGCACTTCCAATAAGTCTGATTTAAAAATTTTTATTTCTGATAAAAGCTTTCAGAGCCAGATTGCCAATATTCCAAAAGGTGCATCTATTTCTGTAACATCAAAAGGAAAATCTTTTAGCATAAGTATTATTGAATATTTAGCCTATGGCCTTTACGAATATAAAAAAGGAAGTGGCAATGTTTTTACCAAAGGACATATAAAAGAAAACGGAAAATTTAATTTAAACTTAGAATTTTCAAAAAAATACGAAAAACAAATTTTGACTTCTTTATTCCTTTTAAATAAATTTGGAGGAATTGGTTCAAGATCAAGGAATGGTTTTGGTTCCCTTAATATAAAAGGCTTAAGCTCATCACAAATAACAGATAAAATTGATGATAAATTAAAATCTTTTACTTCTTTTTCAAATCAGGCAAAACTATTTAAATTCCAACCTGAAAACTCCTGGAGCAATTCACTATCTCAAATTGGAATTGCATATAGAGAAGCAAGAACAAGCCTTGAAAAAAGACATTTTTTTGACAGACGTGCTTTAGCTGCAAAGCCAATTATTGTGAAAGGTGAAATAAATATCCCTGAGAGACATTCAAAGTCATATTTCTTAAAAGTTAAAAAAACCAAAGACAATAAATTTCAAGGCCAGATTCTATACTTACCTTACAATTACTACAGACAAAAAGATAAAGAAAAATATCTGAAAGTATATGATGATATGAATAAAATTATTAAAACAAAATGCCTTAAAGAACAAAGCATCAAGGAGGCTCTAAATGATAACTAACCCTGAAACCTATTGGAACAATAAATTATCAGCATATCTTCATGACCCCTTTGACAAGGTTTTCAAAATTCAGGGACATGAATCAAGAGCAGCAAAAATTCTTGAAGCTTTAGGACTTCAGCAGCCAAACGAAAAATTCTGGAAAAAAGCTGATGGAATGGCATCAGGATTTGAAAGAGGACAGGTTCCTTCTTACGACAAAGATGAAAATAAAAACGGTGCAGTAGATTTTTTAAAAAATCCTGTTCTTACCCATCCTGTATCAGATAAAAAAATAAATATTGAACTTCCTGATGTTTATAAAAACATGAGCCAGGATGAAGCTTCTGAAAAAATTTCAGGAGACCTTATAAAACTCATAAAAAATAAAATAGGTCTTAAACCAGAAGATGGAGGCTATTCAAATTTATTCAAAGGCAACCCTGAAAAATTTGCAGAAAACAGATTTTTTTACATTCATCTTTGCCTTAGATTTATTCTTGCAGAAGAAAATACTGCATCACTTGGTGCCTTATGGCACAGACTTCCGGCTGATTCAAGATTTCCGGATCATTCTATCTGGCAGCACAATGCTCTTACATCTGCTCTTTATTCATGCATGGACTTAGCCAAAGATCCTAACGGAGCAGGAATGGCAGTTTTTTCAATCACCCCTGTTCAGGATTATATTTCAAATGCAAGAAAACTCAGGGATTTCTGGACAGGTTCAATAATTCTATCCTGGCTTGCCTTTGAAGGAATTAAATGGGTTTGTGAAAACTTGGGACCTGACCATATTTTATATCCTTCACTTATAGATCAGCCTCTTATAAACGAATATCTTGATATTGAAAAAGACATAAGAGGCATAAACTCAATGAACAACATCAGGGATATTGCATCTTTTCCAAACAAGTTTTTGTTTCTTCTTCCCTTTGAAAAATCAGAGGAAATAACTGATAAAATTAAGGCACATATTAAAAATCAATGGATAAAAATCTGCACCATGTGTGAAGAACTTGTGGTTAAAAATACTCCATTAATATCAGAAGATGAAATAAATCATATTCATGAAATGTTTGAAAGACAATGCCATGATTATTTTGACTTTTCATGGTCTTCTACAAAACTTGTTACAAAAGATGACCTTGGTGAAGTATCAAAAATTTTACCTGACCCTTTATTTAAAAATCAAAAAGAAGTAGTTGAAATTTTTAATAAAATTATTGAAGGCAAACATTACGATGAATCAGGAACAGGACTACTCTACTCTGTTTCACACAGCCTTGTTCAGTCTTCACTTGCAGCATCAAAATCTATAAGAACAAGTTCAAGAAAAGAAGAAACCGGTGAAAAATGTCATCAATGCAGAGAATTTGAAGTTCTTCACTGCAAAAAATACAATAATGATATCAAGGCTTCTGAATATAAGGAAAATATTGAAGAATTTTGGCATGATTTTAAGAAAAAATGGAATAGAGAGCCTGATTTTAAAGAAAATACAAATGAAAAACTATGCTCTCTTTGCATGATAAAAAGAATTTTATACAGGATTTTTGAAAATTCTGACTACAATAATCATGTTCTTTCAAAAACTTTTAAAAATCAAAAATCATACCCTTCAACAACAGAAATGAGCCTGTATAATTATTTTCAAAAAAATAATATTGAATCTGATTCTGAAAAAAAAGACATTGCACAAATGCTTCATGACTCAGATTCAGATTCTCTAAAGGGAATGAAATCTCCGAAAATAAAAGACAGATACTACGCAGTTTTACTCATGGACGGAGATAAAATGGGTAATCTTGTAAACGGCTCTACAATAAATGCAACCTGGCAGTCAATTTTACATCCTGTTATAAAGCAAAGGCTTGAAAATAAAAATTTTCTACCGCTTTTCAAGGAAAACTGGAATAAAATTTTTGATAAACATCCACAAAGACTTTTAACACCATCAATTCACGCTGCAATTTCAGAATCACTTGGAGATTTTTCAATTTACGGAGTTTCCTCAATAATAAAAAAATATAAAGGGAAACTTATTTATGCAGGCGGTGATGATGTATGTGCGGTTCTTCCGGTAAATATGGCAGTTGATGCTGCAATGGAAATAAAAGATTATTACAATTCATATTTCAATTTTATTGAGTCAGAAAATGATACCTAAAATTCA